>CAJQQJ010000224.1 GCA_905480445.1 uncultured Alphaproteobacteria bacterium
CTTGGTATGACGTCGCGCCGCAAATCAAAGCCGTAACAGAGTTGGGGCTCGACAGTCGCAAGATGGTGCTTTGTACGGATGACAGTCATTCAGGTACCTTAGTCACCGACGGGCATATGAACCGGGTGGTGCGTCATGCTATCGAACAAGGCTGTGACCCTGTTACCGCAATCCAAATGGCAACAATCAACACTGCTACGCACTTTGGTTTGGAACGAGATCTAGGCTCGATAACACCGGGCCGTCGCGCCGATCTGATCATCACTTCAGACTTACCAAGCCTGCCGATTGAAATGGTCATCGGACAAGGACAAGTCCTGGCGGACGATGGCAACTTGCAGGCTGATATCCCTGCCTATGGTTACCCAGACTTTGCTAAAGGCACAGTCAAACTGGGCCGCAAAATTGTACCTACAGATTTCGATATAGCGGCACCAGCTGGAACTTCAGAAGTTCGCGCCCGGGTCATTGGCGTCGTCGAAAACCAAGCACCGACCAAAGCATTGGAAGCAACTCTGTCCATCAAAGATGGCCTGGTACAAATGGACCGAGATCAGGACGTTTGCCAAGTTGCCGTCGTTGAACGCCACAAGGGCACCGGTGAAGTGATCAATGGCTTTGTTTCAGGCTTTGGCTATCAGGTCGATTGCGCGGTCGCCGCAACAGTCGCGCACGATTGCCATCAAATGATCGTGGTCGGCACCAACAAGGATGACATGGCTCTAGCTTCCAATCGTTTGGGCCAAGTCGGCGGCGGTGTCGTTGTTTATGCAGCAGGCAAAGAATTGGCACTCTGTGAACTGGCCATCGCTGGCCTCATGTCGGATGAGCGCGCGGAGATCGTGGCCGTAAAAGCCGACGCTATCAACCAAGCCATGCGCGACTGCGGTTGCGAACTCAACAACGCCTATATCCTGCATACCTTCTTGGCCTTGGCCGTGATCCCAGAACTAAGGATCTCAGACAAAGGCATCGTTGACGTGACTAAATTTGAGATGGCTGATTTGTTTGTTCGGTAACGAATTCAACTCAGACAAAGATTCCGACTCAAGTCTATAACTTATGAAGCAACGAGTCATTTTAAGCCGAAGGTCAGGAATCTATAGCACACGGAGGGGACTAGATCTTTCGGTTCGCTAACGCTCACTCAAGATTGACCTATGACCGAGCAAACAGCCCTCTCAATGTACAACGCGTCCTGTCAAACGCGCTGAGACCAGCTCCTAAAACTAGTAGCTTTTGATCTGCGGCTTTCGGGCTAGCTCTTAAAACGAAAGGTAAGAGGCAAGTAGGACCCTTTCACTCACAACATTTTAGGAGGAGGAATTGAATGATCAAAAAGTTAACACTTGGCGTGATTTTTCTAATCACAGCCGCAAGTTTCGCTTACGCAAATGACGCGCGTGTCCGCAAAAACATTGACGACCTCACAACAACAGAACTTGGCAATTACCTGCATGCTATGGAGATCCTCCAGAGCAGGGATCCAGGTGCGACAAACAGTTACAACTTCTATGCTGCGGTCCATAACACGTCGTCGGTTGGTCCCTGCGAGCATCACAGAGACACCTTTATGCCCTGGCATCGCGCGCATCTGCTTGCCTTTGAAACCGAGCTCCGGGGATCAGATCCACCACGAACATCCGACGTGACAATCCCTTACTGGAATTGGTCCGTTCCACCGAGCGGCAGCCGCTATCCTAAAATATTTGAGGACACCAGCGTCGCGGCCCTGCAACCACCATCGCAGTTCACCAGAGCAACTGGGAAAATCTGCCAAGAAGGCGAAACTGATGGATGCCAACCCGTGATGTTTCCCTGGTCATCGTCAAGTGGTAACCCGGCCACCATTGAGAAATCCCTTGCTCAACCTGATTGGGACTCTTTCGCTTCTCACAGTAACGAGGCCATCAAATGTGAAGACCGAGCGGCGACTGGTCAGGTTGGACAGCCTTTTGAATCACCGATACACGACTCAATGCACACCTCCTACATCAGGGGCGCCATGACCAGCACTGGCACAGCGGCCAGCGACCCCATTTTCTGGTCCTTTCATGCTTTCTTCGACCTTGTATTCGCCCAATGGCAGGAAGGAAAAGACGCCGCCAATATAACCTGCCAGGAATGCGAACTTTGTTTCACCTACTGGGACAGTCATGGCGAGCCTGTTCGCAAAGTCTCTGAATATACCGACCCTTCAAAACAAGGGCCTGACTCAATTGACGTTTCTTATGACTTCACGCCACCAACGACCTTGGTCGCTATCGACGCCGCGATAACTACGGCTCGTATCCCTCTGCTAACTGCTCACGTTGCATGGTGTGCCACAGGAACTCCGATTACAGAAAAGGTCCTGCATATCACCATTCCCGACAAGCCCATCGAATCTGCCGTTATCAAAATTCCAGGAGTGGCAACTCATTCCAATGAGTCCTTCCAGATCAATGGCTATCTCTATCCCGAAGACGATGTCGATTGGGAGCCTCAATCGCTCGAGTTCAGAAAGAACCACATGATCTACTTCAGTTCTCTTTGGGGCATGGACCATGGAGAGAGTAGCCATAGTGAACATCTAGCCAACCTCAGAGACACATTCGATTCTGAGCTTGCTCACGAGATCAATCACTTAGTCAGTGATCATGCAGATGAAAAATGGACGCTAAAGATTTTGGTCATCAAAGATCCTGAACATCTAGCGCTGGAAAACACTGGAAACCTTGCTGCATCATCGCTCAGTGGTGACCATGTGCAACAAGGCGACATCAGCGTTGAAATCAAATAGAGGAAACAAAGATGACTGGAACAGTAATTCCCAGATGGGAACTCCATATTCAACCGATGTTTTGTCTTTTGGACCGCTACCACATGCTCGGGTACAACATTAACTTCGACGATGTGCAATCGGTATGGGCTCACAGACAACCAATACTCTCTCATGTGCAAGGAGGCTCAATGCCTCCACCACATGAAAACGGTCCCTGGCCAAAGGAAATGGTTGATCTCTTTGCGCGTTGGGTAACGGCAGGTGAAGCGCAATTCAATGGTAGTCCCCCTGCGTTAAGCCTAGCCGAGGGTTCAGATTACAGCCTGACACTTCAATTCGGTACGCTGCAGATCCTTGGGAAAGCTAGCCTACCCTATCAAGGATCAAAGGCTTGGTTTCAAATCAAGTCTTACAATCAAGAAGCGGCGACACTGAACCTCTACCTGGAGGATCCACCTAATCCTTCGCCCAATCAAACCAATGTTGGAGTGGAACTCTCACTCGACATGGGCAAAATTGGCACCGCCCCCGATAAGGTTATCGTAATAGACGCAGGCGGCTCGCACCCCCTCCCTGTTTCGAGCTCGATGGTCTAAAACGTTAACCTAATACAGAACCCCGATTTGGGATTAATCGTGGGTTTTGAGACTTAAGAAATACCTCATTGGCAACAATGAGGTATTTCTGCTTATGGCTTCGCAGATTTCACATTGACGTAATTGGCGAGCAGGATCAGTCCGCCGCCAATGACAACCCAGATGGTAATTGGCTCTGCATAAACGAGCGCTGCGACAACAGCAATCAATGGCAATCTGAGGAAATCCATGGTGACCACCAAAGTCGCCTCTCCGTAAGAGAAAGCCTTAGCCATTGAGTAGTGAGCGGTCAGTCCGCACACTGATATCACCAACAGCCAAAACCAACCCATGCCTGTTGGCAAGGAGATATCGCCACCAGAAACCGCGAAGGATATGGGTGTCTGGAGGAAGGACATGTAGAACAAGATAACGATTGGACGCTCTGTCGCGGTCAGCTTCTTGGTCATGATCATCGATCCAGCGAAACCCATCGCCGCGATTACAACCGCGATCATTCCAGGCGAGATCTCGACGAAGCCCGGTCTGGCCACCACCAAAACCCCGATGAAACCTAACAAGATTGCCGCGATCCTGATTTTGTTAAGCCGCTCTCCTAAGAAGAATGGCGCGAAGACGGCCACCCACAAAGGAGCAGTAAACTCAATCGCGAAGACTTCTGCCAAGGGGATTAGTGCGACCCCGAAGAGCCAACCGAACTGGCCTACGAAGTGAGCTAGGTTCCTGACAACATGCAAGCCTAAACGCTGTGTCTTGAGCACGACCCAATTGCGATCTGTCAGTAAAATAATGCTGAGAATAATCGCGACGCCGATCAGACTTCGCAGGAACATGACCTCTGCTGTCACAAGCTGAGCAGCAATCTCTTTGCCTGACACACCAATCATAGTGAACGAGACCAGCGCACCCATCATCCAGAGACTGGCCTTAAGTGGGTCGTTGATTTTTGTAATCACTTTATTAGAGCCTCATTGCGACAAGTACCCGGGCAAAAAATATCCCGGAGAAGGTTGAACCTTTCCGGGATGGCATAAAGAGTTAGAGGGGTAAAGCCCTAGAACGGAATGTCGTCGTCAAGGTCAGGTGGTGTGGAGCCGCCGCCGAAGCTGGAGCCAGAAGAGCTAGATGAGCCAAATGGATCGCTGCCGCCACTCTGGTTTCCACTGCTTTGGTTGCCACCAAAGCTGGACGAGGAATCACTGTAGCCGCCGCCGTAACCACCGCCGCCGCCTGCGCCAGCGTTATCACTGCGACCACCGAGCATTGTTAGCTGGCCGTTAAAGTTCTGGATAACAATTTCAGTCGAGTACTTCTCAACGCCTTGCTGGTCAGTCCATTTGCGGGTTTGAAGCGCGCCCTCAATGTAAATCGTTGAACCCTTACGCAGGTACTTCTCGGCGACATCAATGAGACGTTCGTTAAAGATGACAACACGATGCCATTCTGTCTTCTCACGCATTTCGCCAGAGGTACGGTCGCGCCAGCGTTCAGACGTCGCAAGCGAAAGATTGCAGACTTTGGATCCGGTTTGCATCGAGCGAACTTCAGGGTCTTTGCCCAGATTGCCCACTAGAATTACTTTGTTAACACTGCCTGCCATTGCGTCCACCTGCTTGAGATTCGAATAAGGAGTCGGAATGTAGCGATTCCAGTTTGATAAACCAAGTAGGATTTGGAGTCGAAGACCAAGAGGCGCTGAAAAAAACTCTAGAGTCATGATTTCCGAAAGACTCTCGTGGTCGTCTCTGCTAAGAGCAAGCCCTGACGAGAACATAACAAGATCAAAACTCCCTGAGAATCGATACAATGGCACCTAAAGATCAACCCACTGTCACTTATTATGAGCCGAACAAGTTTATCTCTGTTCGCGGTGCCAAAGAACATAATCTCAAGTCTATCGACGTGGATATTCCGCGCGACAAGCTGGTTGTGATCACGGGCATGTCGGGCAGTGGCAAGTCCTCGCTCGCTTTTGATACGATCTATGCAGAAGGCCAGCGGCGCTATGTTGAGTCTTTATCAGCCTATGCGCGCCAGTTTTTGGAGATGATGCAGAAGCCCGACGTTGAATCTATCGAAGGCCTCTCCCCTGCCATCTCTATCGAGCAGAAGACAACGTCGAAGAACCCGCGCTCCACGGTCGGCACAGTCACTGAGGTTTACGATTACCTGCGTTTGCTTTTTGCCCGCATTGGTGTTCCCTACTCACCAGCGACTGGCTTACCGATTGAAAGTCAGACCATCAGCCAGATGGTTGATCGCACCATGGCGATGAAAGAAGGCACGAGACTCTATCTGCTCGCCCCCATAGTGCGTGGCAGAAAAGGCGAATACCGTAAAGAACTACTCGAACTACAAAAGCGTGGCTTCCAACGGGTCAAAATTGACGGTGAGCTCTACGACATCACCGAAGCACCAGCGCTCAATAAAAAGCTGAAACACAACATCGAAGTCGTAGTCGACCGTCTAGTCGTTCGCGAAGGCATTGAATCGCGCTTAGCTGACTCACTTGAGACCGCCCTAGAGCTGGCCGACGGCTTGGTTTTCGCTGAAAATGCTGAAGACGGGGAAATGACCACCTTCTCCGCGCGCTTCTCTTGCCCTGTCTCCGGTTTCACCATTGATGAGATTGAACCGCGTCTTTTCTCATTCAACAACCCCTTTGGCGCCTGCCCGACTTGTGACGGCCTTGGCACCACCATGTATTTCGATGCCAATCTGGTTGTTCCGAACAGCAAGCTGACCCTGAAGGATGGTGCTATTTCTCCTTGGGCTAATTCATCCAGCAAGTATTACATGCAAACGCTCAAGTCACTGGCGGCCCATTTTGATTTTGATCTGGAAACACCTTGGAACAAACTGTCCAAGAAAATCCAGACGATCTTGCTTGAAGGTTCCGGCCGCGAAATCATCGCTATGACTTATGATGATGGCACCAGACGCTATGAAACTAAACGGACCTTCGAGGGTATTTTGCCCAACATGCAACGTCGCTGGCGCGAGACAGATAGCGATTGGGTCCGTGAAGAGCTCGGTAAATACCAAAACCGTCGATCCTGTGATGCTTGCTCAGGTTATCGCCTCAAGCCCGAAGCTTTGGCTGTTAAAGTCAATGGCTGCCACGTAAGTGAAGTCACACAGCTGTCGATTTCCGATGCAGTTGAATGGTTTGGGGACCTCAACAATCACATCACTAGCAAGCAACAAGAGATCGCTGAACGGATTTTGAAGGAGATCAACGAGCGTTTGGGCTTCCTGAACAACGTAGGGCTCGATTACCTGACACTTTCACGGTCATCAGCCACTCTTTCGGGAGGCGAAAGCCAGCGCATTCGCTTGGCAAGCCAGATTGGTTCCGGACTAACTGGCGTGCTTTACGTGCTTGATGAACCTTCAATTGGTTTGCACCAAAGAGACAACGACCGGCTGCTAATCACGCTGCGGCGTCTGCGGGATATCGGCAATACGGTCATAGTCGTTGAGCACGACCAAGACGCTATCATGGCGGCGGACCACCTTATCGACATCGGCCCCGGTGCCGGAATCCATGGCGGCCAAATTGTTGGCGAAGGCACGCCAGAACACATCAAAGAAAACTGTGATTCTATTACAGCCGAATACCTCTCTGGCCGCAAACAAGTGCCAATTCCCGAAATTCGTCGTAAGCGCCAAAAAGGCCGCCAGATCTCCGTTAAGAAGGCAAGTGAAAACAACCTTCAAAACGTTTCCGTCGACTTCCCACTCGGTATTTTGACTTGCGTCACTGGTGTATCCGGCAGTGGTAAATCAACGCTGACCATAGAAACACTCTACAAAGCCCTGACTAAGTATCTAAATGGATCAAGAGCTCAAGCGGGTGCCCACGACAAGATCGAAGGTTTAGAGTTCGTCGACAAGATTATCGATATCGATCAATCCCCTATCGGACGCACACCACGATCGAACCCCGCAACCTACACCGGCGCCTTTGGACCTATTCGTGATTGGTTCGCAGGTCTGCCGGATGCCAAAGCCAGGGGCTACAAACCCGGCCGTTTCTCCTTCAATGTGAAGGGTGGACGCTGTGAAGCCTGCTCTGGTGACGGCGTCATCAAGATCGAGATGCACTTCTTGCCGGATGTTTACGTCCAGTGTGATATCTGTAAAGGCAAGCGATACAACCGTGAAACGCTTGAGGTGAAATTCCGCGACAAGTCCATCGCTGACGTTCTTGATATGTCAGTTGAGGAAGGTGTTGAGTTCTTTAAAGCTGTGCCTTCGATCAAATCGAAGATGGAAATGCTGCACCGTGTTGGTTTGAGCTATGTGAAGATTGGCCAGCCCGCGACCACTCTTTCCGGTGGTGAGGCACAACGCGTCAAACTTGCCAAAGAGCTGTCCAAGCGACCGACTGGTAAAACCGTCTATATCCTCGATGAGCCGACGACTGGTCTCCATTTCGAAGATGTTCGCAAGTTGCTTGAAGTCATCCAGGCGCTTGTCGATCAAGGCAACACTGTCATCGTGATTGAACATAACCTAGAGGTCATCAAGACGGCAGACTGGGTCATCGATCTAGGGCCAGAAGGCGGTTCCGGTGGCGGAAAAATTGTAGCCACTGGTACACCAGAAGATATCGCCCGAGTCGAGGAATCCTATACAGGTCAATACCTTAAGGAGTACTTAGTCGATTCGTAACGGAGTCGCAGTCCGATTCGCCTAAGCCTTTGATTTCGCTTGCTTTTTCGACTCTAGAGTCTTATCTTAAGACCATTAGATAAGACCTTATTTGCGTTCGATATTTTATTTGAAAGCAAGACCATGAAGGCTATATTTTTGCCGATTGCTGGCTTGGCTGTGTTTACTCTGGCCGCTTGTTCCACTGTCCATACCCAACACAACAACATCGAGCCTGCGAGCTTGCTCATTGAGGAGCAGATTGACGGCACCCCGGTTGGTGTTATTGGTAAAGCCAAAGTCAGAGACGAGCTTGGCTTTACTGCTTTCACCCCTAGTCCTGTGAGCTTTGCAACGGGCGAAGTTGCTGTCTTTGGCAGCGAGTACAGCTATCCAATGATTGCGGGTTCCATCGCGCTCTTTGATCCTGATCTACAGCTTAAATGGCGCAACATTTTCCCACTGGGCCCAACGGCCACCGTCACAGCCGTAGCAGAGGGGGATGATGGTTTCATCTACGCGGCTGGACAATCCAAACAGCTTGGTGACAAGCCAGCGAAAACCTGGGTCATCAAGCTCGATCATACTGGTAAGAAAATCTGGCATTGCTCGGTCGGCAAAGTAAATGCCCGTCCAACCGCGATCAGAACATTGCCCGATGGCTCAGTCATTCTTGTCGGCACCAAGCCGCGCCCTGAGCACGGCCACCATGTCTGGTTCGCGAAGGTAAAACGCAACGGCGCACTTGTCAGACAAAAGACCCTAAAAGACACGCATGCCAAAGGCATCGCCAAAGTCGCGCAGAGCGGACAGGATACTTTTGTGGCTTGGGAGACAGCAACCGGACAACGCAGTCACATGACGCGCATCAACCGTCATGGCAAACATGTCAAAACAACCCTGTTGACGAACTTCAAGACACCTCTTTCTATCCGTACTATGGCAACGATCCCAGATCGTGGAATGTTTGGGGCCTTTAAAACCACTAACAGCGGCCTGATGATTGGGCGCTATGATTTGGATGGTAGATGGGCATGGGAGTCTACTCACGAAGTGCCAATCAAGTGGAGCCAAGCTGCGAGCCTGGTCACCAGCCATGGCAACAACATCGTTGCCTTGCATGAACCTGCTGGGAGCTTTGTTTGGTTAGCGGCATTCACAGCCAATGGCGAGCTGCTCTGGGAAAAGACCATCGATAAAGGTCTCAATGCTCCAGTTCTATCGCTCGTAAGAGGCTGGCACAACCGCTTCTCTATGGTGGTAGCCGACATGGATTTCGGCACAGAGGTCCCAAATGTGAAACGCTTCGACTTCCTACCCGATGGCCAAGACTATGATCAAGTCGTCAGTAACTCGTTCCGTGTGGTTGATAGCTACTAAGTCAGTACGTCACGAGCCTCCCGCTCCTCCGTTCCTCTCTGCACCTGTCCCTCGAAGGAGCGAAGCGACTGAAGGGCCTGTTTGAACGTGAGGCAGCAGATAAGTGGCACTTGCGTTCCGACAGATCCTTCGGGTGCTATGCACCCGCTAGGAATAGGTGCTTCAAAAGTGTCTGTTTTGACTACCACAGAATTCTAGCCCCTTTTCGCTAACTCTGCTAGAAGCTGCGCATGATGAATCATAGCAAAAAAGTAAATGTAGTTGGCGGCGGTCTCGCCGGTTCTGAAGCAACTTGGCAGTTGGCAAAAGCCGGTATCCCTGTGGTTCTGCACGAGATGCGACCCGTTCGCGAAACAGAGGCGCACATTACAGCCAACTTGGCCGAACTCGTGTGCTCGAACTCCTTTCGCTCTGACGACCATGAGGCCAATGCAGTCGGTGTTCTGCATGAAGAAATGCGTCGTATGGGCTCTATCATCATGTCTTCTGCTGATGCTAACTCGGTGCCTGCTGGCGGAGCGCTTGCGGTTGATCGCCATGGCTACAGTGCTGCCGTCGAGAAGTCGCTAGAAGACCACCCGCTGGTTGAAATTCAGCGCGAAGAGATCACAAGCTTAGATCAATTAGGCAACGGTCTTTCCATCATCGCTTCAGGGCCGCTCACTGCTCCCGATCTATCGAACCAGATCCAAGGCTTAGCTGACGAAGACTCGCTTGCCTTCTTTGATGCTATCGCACCCATACTTCACAAAGATTCAATCGACTTCGACAAAGTTTGGTACCAGTCGCGCTACGACAAAGGCGACGGCCAGGACTACATCAATTGCCCTCTCAACGAGGAGCAGTACAAAGCTTTCATCGATGCCTTGATCGACGGCGACAAAACGGAATTCAAAGATTGGGAAAAAGACACGCCCTACTTCGAAGGCTGCTTGCCTATCGAAGTGATGGCGGAACGGGGGCGCGAAACTTTGCGCTTTGGTCCTATGAAACCGGTTGGGCTTACCAATCCACACAACCCGACCGTGAAAGCCCATGCGATCATTCAGTTGCGCCAGGACAATGCCCTAGGCACGCTCTACAATCTAGTCGGTTTCCAAACGAAACTGAAGTACGGCGCGCAGGTCGAAATCTTCCGTACAATCCCAGGGCTTGAGAATGCCGAGTTCGCTCGACTAGGCGGTATTCATCGTAACACTTTCATGAACTCCCCCCGCTTGCTCGACAAGACGTTGCGCCACAAATCTAAGCCCAATTTGCGCTTTGCTGGTCAAATGACCGGCGTTGAGGGCTACATTGAAAGTGCGGCTTGCGGCTTGCTGGCGGCAACCTTCACGATTGCAGAGCTCGAAGGCAGGGAAATCGCTGCACCACCGATCACGACCGCTATGGGCGCTTTGCTCAACCATATCACGGAAGAAGCGAATGCTGAGACCTTCCAGCCGATGAACGTGAATTTCGGCTTGATGCCACCGCCGCCCATTCAGAAAACTGTTAACGGCAAAAATCGCAAACTCAAAGGTCGTGACCGCAAGGCCTGGATGGCCGCTCGGTGCCTTGAAGATCACGCTGCCTGGCTGGCCGTTTTAGATCAAAGCAGTGACGACGAGGCTGAGGCCTGAGATCAACAGGAAAGCTAGAACTAGAGATCTAAAGGCCTCGTTGTTCATCCGACTGTAGACTTTCACACCGACGATTACCGACGCAACAGTAGCTGGCACAGTCGCCGCGCAGAGCAGCCAGGTTTCACGATCAACCAATCCCGCTGCAACTGCAGACAAAAACGCCAAAACAACCATGGCAAAGTTGAAGGGCTGGTAAATCGACCTTTGTTGGTCTTTGTCCCAACCACGCAGCGTCGACCATAAGGTCACTGAAGGCCCCGGCAGGCCGGCAAAACCACTCATAAGACCACCGATAGCGCCCACAATCGGATCAACAAACCTATCCAACCAAGGTGCCGTGAGTGTTACTCTGCCAGCAATCAGCAAGGTTGTCGTAAACACCACCAAAATCAGCCCGATGGTTACTCTGAAAAACGAAGGGTCAAACACGGTCAGTAACCAAGTGCCCGCTGGAATCAACAGAATGCCTGGTATGGCAAAGGGCAGTGCTCGTTTGATATTCATCGATTTGCGTAACATGAGAATCGAACAAACTTGGCCAACAACGGAGCACCAGATTACCAGAATCGCTGCTGTTTTAGCGGGCACAACATGCAGCCAGATACCAAAAGCAATCATGCCGGTGCCGAAGCCCGTTAGGCCCGAGAAAAAGCCAGCAGCAAAAGCCCCAGCGACAACGACCATTGTTAAGAAAGACATTTCTTTGACTTAGCACTTGAGAGCAGCAGCAACTTGCCTTATCTCAACTGTCAGACAAGAATGCAAATCCGATCTTTCTAAAGGAGACTACCATGAGTGGACCATTCCAACTTCCTGATCTGCCATATGCTTACGACGCTTTGGCCCCTGTGATCTCTTCCGACACAGTAACTCTGCACCACGATAAGCACCACGCAGCTTACTACAATGCTTTGAACGGCCTCGTAGAAGGCACAGCAATGGCTGAAATGACTTTGGACGAAGTTGTTGTGAAGTCCGGCAATGATGCCTCACTTGCGAAGATGTTTAACCAAGCTGGTCAGGCCTGGAACCATATCGTTTATTGGGAACAGATGGCTCCTGGTGGCGCTTCTACGCCTTCTGGCAAGTTGGCAGAGATGATCGAGCGTGACTTCGGTTCTTTCGACGACATGAAAGCACAGTTTGTTCAAACGGCTGTAACAACTTTTGGCGCTGGTTGGGCATGGTTGGCTATGGACGGCGGCAAGCTTGAACTTGTTTCTAGCTCAAATGCTGGCAACCCACTTGCTATGGGCAAGACAACACTTTGCGGTGTTGATGTTTGGGAACACGCCTACTATCTCGATTACCAAAACCGCCGCCCTGACCACGTCAAGGCAGTGCTCGATAGCGCAGTTAACTGGTCATACGTCGGTGAGCGCCTCGAAGACGCCCTGTAAACCGAACTGACAAAGACGTTTGAAAGGGGTGGCTTCGGCTGCCCCTTTTTATTTGCGTTTCGATTTAGCCGTCTTTGTCCCATCGTAAAACTCCGGTGGCTTCTTGCGAACCCAACGAACGAAGTTTTGGATGTCCTCTTTCTCAAGCAAGCTCTCAATCGTATTGAGCTCATTAGCGAGTTCTTTATCTGAGAAAAGGCTGTGGATTTTGCGATGGCAAACGCGGTGTAACAGAACCGTCTCTTTGCCTTTATGTGACTTAGGGACCAAATGGTGTTTGTTTACAGAGGGACCAGGGATCAGGTCTCGCCCACAAAGCGGGCATTGTTCAGCCTCCATTTCACTTGCCCCCGAACAGCCGCATCCTAAGCAAACTCAGCGATGCACCCTGCGATGCTAGCTGGACAATTTCCGTCATCATAGAGCCAGGGCTAGATTGGCCCATCGCTTTGATGCCTCGCCCGATTGCCAGCTTGCGCCCTGACAATGGTAGAAGGTTTCGCGGGAACTTCAGCTGTGACGCTTTGCTGTCGTTCAACAAGCCAGCGACGAAGTCAGGTAAAATCTGGAAGTTGCCCTCCAGCTGCTCACCAGCTTCAATCACAACGAGTTTCTGATCCTTGGATTGATCCGCGGCTCTCAGTTGAGCCAACAAAGTGACCATACCCCAGATTGCGCCCAAGGTACGTGCTTTATCGACTAACTCTTTCGAGGCATTCGGCTCCAACGCACGCAGCAACAGATGGTGGAAACCACCAAAAACTTGATCAAAGTAATCCTGCAGAACGACAGAAGAAGGCTTATCTTCCGGCTCTAGCTCCCATTCGCGGTGCCGTAAATAGAGGTCAAAGAGTTCTTTGGGCAGGTTCTTACTTTTAACAGCCTCTGCCAAAGCCTCAACGACGGGATGCTTTCTTGGTGTTCCGCCATAGATCTCGTCGACGGCATCCTGCCACCATTGTAACCGGATCAGGCCTGTGATTGATTCCGTTGTCACTAATGGAATCTTGGCGACCTCAGCATCAAAAGCGAAGAGCGAGAAGAGTGCTTCTTGATCAGCGGAAGGCGCAAAAAGACAGAGCTGGAAGTTAAAACGATTAGCTTCTTTGACTTGGTTCGCGCAGTAAGAGAGCAAAGGCCCGCCCCTATTCTACCGGCCTGAGAGCCACCGCCACACGACGATCTTCTGTCAACAGTACGTTATAGGTCCTGCAAGCTGCACCAGTATCCATTGGATCCGCCCCGATGCCTTTTTCCCGCAGTTGGTTTTTTATCGCCACCGGAATGGGTTCCAATGACTTACCACAACCAATGAGTAAGATATCGATTCTGTCGGAACGATCAAGAATCGGCTGTAGACATTCAATCGTCAACGGACCGTCACCACCCTCCCAAGGGAATGTAGCTTCGGGTGTAACGATAATGGCACCCTCTAGTCGCTTACCGGCAACACGAAACCCGCCGTCGCCATAGCCATCTATGACCTGACTACCAACAGCGAGAGCGGGTGTGATATCCATGAACTAAGTCCCTATTCCCGACCTACAAGTCTCTACTCTTCGTCGCCCTCTGCACCACGTTTGCCCTTCATACGCTTAACGTAAGCAGCAGCGCCGTCTTCATCATCGATTTCTGGCTTGTCAAAAACAGTTGCCTTAAGACCAAGGATCAAAACAAGCGGCGTTGCCAAAAGAAGCGATGAGTAGGTACCAATGATGACACCCCAGATTAGAGCGATGGAGAAATCACGAATAACTGGACCGCCAAAGATAAAGAGCGAAAACAAAGCAAGCAATGTTGTGATCGACGTCATAGTTGTCCGTGTCAGCGTCGCATTGAGCGCCAAGTTCAACAGATCATAAACTGTCATCTGCTTGTATTTGCGTAGGCTTTCACGAATGCGATCAAAAACCACCACCGTATCGTTGATCGAATAACCTGCAATGGTCAGGAT
>CAJQQJ010000225.1 GCA_905480445.1 uncultured Alphaproteobacteria bacterium
AAAGTTGGTTGGCATTTACGTTCAAAGCTGGCTCCTGGCACGAGATGTGCGCTGGAACACGGTTGTGTCGCGCCCCTCATTGTTTGCGATGATGCGGATCTCGACAAGGCCGTGCCCTCAATCCTGAAAGGTGGGTTTTACCATGCGGGTCAGGTTTGTGTTTCTGTTCAGCGTGTTATAGCTGACAAGAAAATCGCTGCTGAATTATCCGAGCGGTTAGCAGCTGGCGCTAAAGCGTTGACGGTTGGTGATCCTTTGAATGACGATACAGCAGTGGGACCATTGATCAGACCGCGTGACGTTGAACGCGTTGCTGAATGGATAGAAGAAGCGGCAAGCGGCGATGGGCAAATTCTAGCTGGTGGGAAGGCAGCCTCTAAGGTTTGTTATGAACCGACCATTGTTAGCAATCCACTGCCCGGTTCTAGATTGGCCACCGCAGAAGTCTTTGGGCCTGCCTTGGGAATATTCACTTATGACAACCTCGACGAAGCATTTGCGTTGGCGAATGCAGTAGATTTCAAATTCCAAGCTTCGATCTTCACCTCTGATATGGAGCGAACGTTGGCCGCGCACAAACACGTCAACGCCAGTGCGGTTATGGTCAATGATCACACAGCCTTTAGGGTTGATTGGATGCCGTTCGCTGGACTGGGGCTTTCGGGCTATGGTGTCGGCGGTATTGAACATACCGTTAACGATATGCAGATCGACAAGATGTTGGTGCTTAACTCACCGCATCTTCAATGATTCAACTAAGTTTATATTTTAAGGAAAATTCAAGATGAAAGCCTCTGATCTCTTTGTTCGGTGCCTGGAAGCCGAAGGTGTCGAACGTATTTTTGGCGTGCCGGGTGAAGAAAATGCAGACTTAATGATATCGCTGAAGAGCTCAAAGATTGAGTTTGTGCTTTGCCGTCATGAGCAAGCCGCTGCATTCATGGCTGACACTTATGGGCGTTTAACGGGTAAAGCTGGTGTCTGTCTCGCAACGTTAGGACCAGGTGCGACTAACTTGGTGACAGGCGTGGCCGATGCAAATATGGACAGGGCGCCATTGGTCGCCATTATTGGCCAAGGGTCAACGGCCCGGCTTCATAAGGAAAGCCACCAGAACATGGATGCTATTGCCATGTTTGAGCCTATTTCAAAGTGGGCTCGGTCGATTTCTAATGAGAGCGTCATTCCCGAGATTATTCGCAAGGCCTTTAAACTTGCAACAGAAGAGAAACCGGGTGCCACCGTTATCGAATTGCCTGAAGACATAGCCAAGCGCGATGTCACGACTTTGCCAATGGTGCCAACTGTTACACGTCGTCCAGCCGCCGACTGGAAGGCTGTCAAACAAGCTGTGGATTTGATTGCGAGTGCCAAATCCCCCCTGATCCTAGCCGGCAATGGTACGGTTCGTAAGCGTGCCGCAAGACAACTGGAACGTTTGGCGCAAAAAACCGGTGCGCCGGTTGTGAATACATTTATGGGTAAGGGGGCCATTCCCATGGACTCACCCCATAGCCTCTACACCATTGGCCTTCAGGGCAAAGATCACGTGCTTAATGCTTTTGCCGAAGCAGATGTAGTAATTTCGGCGGGCTATGATCTTGTGGAGTACGCTCCATCATTTTGGAACCCTGATGGCGACAAGAAGATTGTCCATATTGATTTCACGCCAGCAGAAGTGGACGCGGATTACCCTGTGTCTGTCGAAGTAGTTTCCGATCTCGCTGACGCCTTGTGGTCAATCAACGAGCGCCTGAACTTGGATCATGAGGGCAGCTTGCCTTTGTTTGATATTGGTAAATGGCAAGAGCTCAAAGAAACCATCTGGAATGATTTAACCGCTGAAAAAAATGACGTTGGTTTTCCGATGAAACCTCAGCGGATACTAAACGATATCCGTTCTGCAATGGGGCCTAAAGATATCCTGCTGTCCGATGTCGGTGCGCATAAAATGTGGATCTCGCGCTATTACCAATGCCAGGAGCCTAACACCTGTTTGATCTCAAATGGCTTCTGCACCATGGGGTTTGCACTACCTGGAGCCATCGGGGCAACCTATGCCCGGCCTGACAGTAAAGTTGTTGCTGTTTGTGGCGATGCTGGGTTCTTGATGAATGTGCAAGATCTTGAAACAGCCGCACGCGTTAATGCTGACATCGTCTGCGTTGTTTGGCTGGACGGTGAATACGGCTTGATCAAATGGAAGCAACAAAATCATTTCAATGGCGAGCATTCAGATTTGGCATTTAGTAATCCGGATATGGAAATGCTGGCAAAATCCTTCGGCATCAAAGGCAAACATGTAAAATCAGCCGTGGACTTCGGCCCAGCGTTCGAAGAAGCCTTGGCTCATAAGGGTCCAGTACTCTTGGCAGTTGACGTTGATTACCGCGAGAACGTTGCCCTGACAAAACGTTTGGGCGACATTGAGTTGGTGCTTTAGAGCTTGTCGGAAACATTTAGAGAGAAGACAGAAACATGGAAACGATGAGCGAAGAAGTTATGTGGTTATCTCAAATTACGTATGGGGTTTTGGATTGGCTCGCTACGCTCTTTGTCTTCTTCCTTGGCCTGATGGCTTTGGTCGTGGTGGTACTGTTCTTTATTGATGTCACTCAGAAAAAAGACGCTGTTCGAAGAAATTACCCTGTCATCGGGCGGTTTCGGCATATGTTTTCTCAGCTTGGTGAGTTTTTCCGCCAATACTTCTTTGCGATGGACCGGGAAGAAATGCCGTTCAATCGAGCTGAGCGGGATTGGGTTTACCGCTCTTCGGCTGGCGGCGACAACACCGTGGCCTTTGGTTCTACAAGGAACCTGACACCGCCTGGTACAGCTATATTCGCTAACGCTCCTTTCCCAGCGTTGGACGAAGAGATCCACGAAGTCGACGAAGGGGTGTTGATTGGGCCTCATTGTGAAAAGCCCTATCTGGCTAAATCTTTGATCAATATTTCAGGAATGAGTTTTGGTGCAATCTCTAAACCTGCTGTGAAGGCGTTGTCTCAAGGCGCCAAACTTGCCAACTGTTGGATGAACACTGGTGAAGGTGGCTTGTCCAAATATCACCTGTCTGGTGGTTGCGATATTGTCTTTCAGATAGGCACGGCCAAATACGGCGTTAGAAACCCAGAAGGCGGTTTGTCTGAGAAAAAGTTGCGAGAAGTGGCGGCACACCCTGAGGTCAAAATGTTTGAGCTCAAGTTGGCGCAGGGTGCCAAGCCTGGTAAAGGTGGCCTATTACCAGGCGCGAAAATCACCAAAAGAATTGCGGATATCCGTGGAATTGAACCGGGGCATGATTCGGTGTCACCCAATCGCCATCCTGAAGTCGGCAATAATCAACAGCTCATCGATTTCGTGGATCATATTAGAACTTTGACTGGCAAGCCAGTCGGTTTCAAAACTGTTGTCGGGGACACTGAATGGCTGAGCACACTCTGTGAAGATATTGTAGTGCGCGGTGTTGAACATGCACCGGATTTCATTACCATCGATTCAGGCGACGGTGGAACAGGTGCAGCGCCGATGCCGCTGATGGACAACGTTGGTCTGACAATTCGTGAAGCACTTCCCAGAGTTATCGACACGCTGGAAAAACATGGCTTGAGAGATCGGATAAAAGTGATCGCTTCTGGCAAACTGATCACGCCAGCAGAGGTTGCTTGGGCCTATTGTGTTGGGGCTGATTTCGTGACTTCAGCCCGTGGTTTCATGTTTTCGCTTGGTTGTATCCAGGCCTTGAAGTGCAATAAGAACACTTGCCCGACCGGTATAACGACCCACGATATGCGTTTGCAGCGTGGTCTTGTCCCTGAGGAGAAAGCAACAAAGGTTAAAAACTTCGCGGCTAAAATTCACTATGGTGTTGGGCTGATCGCACACTCGTGCGGCGTTTCACATCCGCGCCAACTAGAACGTCGGCATTGTCGTATCGTTCAGAGTGGTACTGAGTCGATCAGGTTGGATAAACTCTATCCTCCTGTGGAGGACTAGCGGCCTTCGCGGCTAGGCTTTTTCTTCTTTTTCTTGTTCTTACTTTTGGTTTGAGTTGGTTTTCTTTTTTGGGTTGGCTTAGCTTTGGTTCTCGTTGATGTTAGTGGCGCTTGCGCCATTGGGATCGTCTCACCATTAGCCTTCATCAAAGCGGTCTTTGTTGCCTTGTCAAAACTAGTACCAGAGGCCGTTTTTAGGAATCCGGCTTCCGCTAGCTGCTTTTTAACAAAAGCCATTGTAACGGGACTCCGCTCAGAACCCTTGTTTCGTAGCAGATCAACCGCAAAGTCATTCTTTAGTTTGAAGGCTTGCCAGATAAGGTCAGCCGCTTCTTCTCCGGCAGTTCCCTTTGCTTCAAGCTGAAGTCCTAAGAAAGCCAAGGCTGCGATGTTACCTTTGGCGACAGCCTCGCGATAAAAACATTCAGCCTCGTCCATATTCTTTTCGTAGCCGACACCATTTTCATTAAGCCAGCCCAGTAAGAACAATGCATACGGGCTGCCTTCATCACCGGCTTTTTTCAGATGGGCCAGCGCTGTTAACAGTTTGTCGCTGTTTACCTTGCCGGCTTGGGAAGCTTGAATATGAAGATTAGCGCTGAGATTGCGTGCTTGCCAGTCGTTACTTTGCTCTATGACTTCTGCAAGCAAATCGATAGCTTTCTCAGTGCCGTCGCTAGATCCATCAATTGAAAGATAATGAGCTTGTGCAACCAGGGCTGTTGGATCATTCTCTTTTGCCGCCTGTCCTGTCAGCAGTCGAGCCCTCGAAGTACGCCCTTCTTTTTCTAAAGCTCGAGCGTAAAAGGCCTTGATTGCGGCAGAGTCGGATAAGGCCAGAGCTTTTTCACAAAAGCCGATGGCGGTCGCGGGATCAATCCTGTCGAAACTCACGCCGCCATACTGAATTGGAGCTGCGGCTTTTATGCAGTCAAGCTCTTCCCGAATGGGTGGTTCTTGGGGTTGGCTAGCATCCAAAGCCAGCGCCGCCTCGATTGAGAAAGCAAAACCTGCAATTGCAAAAAATTTTGAGAGTCTAATCATCACGGAAATGAACGAGGAGAATTTGCAGTCCTTCTTTGGTCAGCAAAGTACCCTCTTCATCGAAGACATAGCTTCCATCTCGGACATATTTCCAGCGGCGTGTGTGATCGTTGGAGTGTTTTTCAAAATAACGCGGCACTGTCCCCCACAAAGGATTGGCGTCGCTTAGGTTCTTTTTACTGTTGTCATGCACTCGGCTATAGAGTGCCAGGGCATTGCTTTGATGCATTCTGATGCAACCGTGGCTATCAGCACGCCCAAGCAAGCGGTACTTGCCAGTTGTGGTGCCGTGCATTGCTACACCGGACCGTCGACCAGATTTATAATGCAGATCGATGAACATGGCGTGGATCATACCAGGCGCATACCAACCTTTTTTGTGGCGATAATTTCGATCATCGATATTGAAAATACCGAGCGGTGTTGGGCCGGACCGGCTGTCGCCAGGATATTTACGTCCCGTAGATACAGGCCAAGAATAAGGAGGAAGAGCTTCTGCCTCTGTCCAACCCTTTTTCTTCCAGAATTTTTCGTCCCACATGGCGAGTTGCCAAGGGTGGCGCGGCTGGTCGTCAATGACCGTACCATTCGCCGTTAAACCAGTGTGTTCTGTGCTGACTTCGCCGCTCGTGTCGCGTTCTATCACCCACATTTTTTGGCGACCATTTCCGGAGGTGGCAGTGTTAATGTAAATCGCCATTTTATAGCTGGAGTGAATTTCACTTGGCTTTATGAAGGCAACACCTTTGCGCGGCGTCAAATTTTCAAGATAATTGAGACCAAGATCTTCCTCGGCGATCGCGACAACAGTCTGGCCGAAAGAAAGGACGAGTAAAGTAATCAGTGTGGATAAGACGCGCATCGAGCTCCCCATAGATGCAGTCAGAAAGAGTAGTCTTTCATAAAGCTCTCGCGCCAAGCGTCAAGAAGCTTTAACGCGTATTTGAACACCCTAGGGACGGAAATAGTGCCAGGGTAGGTTTTTCGCGACTTTTGCTCGTGAGGTTACTAAGTAGGAAGGCAGCTTCTTTGTTGAGTTTTTCGGTAGCAATCGAGTGATGTGATTGAGACTAGCTTGCGAGTTTACCTTGCCGCTTGAACCGTCGTTGTTGGACACTCTTAAACCTTTGCCATCAATGATAACCCAGGTTGGTGTGTATTCAGCTTTTGCTAATGCCAGCTTATCTTCGTTCGAAGGGCATAGCTCCAACCAGGCGATCATACCTGTTCTTTGAGGGATCGTTCGCTGATTGGAAATGAAGTTGCCCGTGGAGTAAATGACGAGCCCAGAACGCCCATTCTCTTGTTCTATCACTTCCCAGGTTTGTGGAACGTGAGGGTGCGCGCCAATCACGGCTGTTGCGCCAGCGGCCAATATTTTCTTCGCTAGGTTTTTCTGTCTGCCGCCAGGATAGGGTTGATATTCAGCGCCCCAGTGTGGGGTTACGAAAATGGCATCAACACTTGGGTCAGAAGCCAACCTTTCAACGTGCTCAAGCACTTCGTCCTGGTGCTTGTAACACTGTAAGATTTGTTCTTTGTAATCAGGCATACCATTGTTGGAATAGGTGCAGGCTAACCAAGCGATCCTGTAGCCGTTGGTTTCAACGATCCGCGCAAAGTCTCGAGGTTGGCCTTCAAGGCGGCTGCCTGTGAATGGCATGCCGCCGAGCTGAAGGGATTGGATCGTTCTTTCCGCACCCAAAGCGCCTCTGTCCATCGCATGGTTGTTCGCGGTGGAAACGATATCGATACCGCTTTCCTTGATGTCGCCAACAACACGGGGGTGATAATTGAACAAAGGATAGGTTGAATAAACCCGATTGTCATACCGCAAACCGGGATCCTTTACCGCAACACCGCCGGACCGGGCACCTGGGGCAACGGGACCTTCCAGGTTTGCATAAGTGATATCTGCGTCCTTTAGCAGGTGAGAGACGGGAGCCCAGAGGCTTTTGAAGCCTTCTGTTCTGGTATAAGCCTGAACCTGAAGGCGTCGGTGAAACAATAAGTCACCAACGGCAGCGATGGAAACACGCTCGTCATTGTGACATTGATTTGAAAAGTCGATCGCAAAAGATGGCGTTGCCACAAACATTGTAGCCAACAACAGAGCAAGTCGGACTATTGATCTGTACATAGATTGATCCCTGCGTTCTTTTTCAAAGCCAAGTTATTTTTGATAGATCTCATAACTATAGGCTTTTGTCTTGAGCTTTCTATGAGTCTTGGAAAGCTCATTGTGCAAGGTTTTAATGGCGGTAGCGTAATTCTTGTTCCAAAGGTGGGTTAAAGTGACCGACTTGCATTTTCTAATTGGGGTGTTTTCCATCAACGAGACGATATCTGCTAGACCACAATCGACGATCAGATTGAGGTCACGGTTTTTGAGTTCCGATATCAATTCTTCAAAGTCGAAAAAGACTGAGACGTTTGGGCTGTCTTTAAACAAGGCCGGCAATTGCTTTCTAAAACCAAGCCGCGGTTCATAGAATAAATGCTGAATTTCGTTCTCGTAACTGGCAATTTGCCGAGCCAAATGACCATTGCGAATCCCTAAGTGAACTCTCGTGCCTGGCTTATTCTTCAAAAAATCAATGAGGCCCTGAGAATTGAATACCTCAGCTTGTTTATGCGGCTTCTTGTTGAGTTGGGTTGCTGTCCAATCTCTAACAGAGTTGCGCAGCCTTCGTACCGTGTTTTGACAGGCCGAAATTGGGAGAATTTTAGTCCGCCCTTCTCTAGGGGGCGTTTTTTGATTGGACAGGTAATTGGCGACAAAGAAGGGAAGATTGTATTTCCTTAGCGCTCTCTCTTTACTTTCTAATCGTGCACCTTTTGTCTTTGCCCAAAGATTGTCCGAGATGGCTTGTTCTATGAGATCGGCAGCTTCTTCAGGTTTGTGGATATCGATTTTGGTGAGCGCTGTTTTCGGAAAATAGTCTTCGATATTTGGGCAGCCAAAATAGAAAGGGTGGCAATCTGTGAGGAAAGCATCGAGTATTTTTTCTGTCCAATAATTGGGGACCGAAAGATTTTCCAAGGCTATGTGATATTTGTAGGGGCTTAGGACCTCTAACTTGTCACCAAATGGCGCAAAACCGCGGCCGTAAAAATCTGCTTTCGAGCCTAGTCTGTCTTTTACAGTTTGTGCGAATTTAAACCTCAGCCGATGCACTTCAGTAATTGTTGTAGCTGAGGCGACAATTGAAACGCGATCTTGTTTATCTTGTTCTCGAAAACTAAGCTGATCAAGGTAATCGAAACCAAGAAGGTCTCTATTTTCCGCCTCGACGCTCATGTCGACACCAACGAACCAAGGCAGGAGGGGAGGCAAGTCAACACGATTGCTACCCTGGTAGTCCTCCTGGCAATAAAAAACTGCCCCAAACTGTTTCAAATAGCTTTCGGGGAAATACTGCACAGTTGCAGGTTCCGATGTGATGAAAATTATTCGCTCTTTTGGGAGAGGGAGATCAAAGGACCGGTTGGTTGTTCCTAAGATAATTAGGTAATCAATTGGGCTTTGAATTACATGACCAAAGGTAAAAGAATAGCCATCAACAATAGGGTTCCAGCCTGGAAATATGTTTGCGAAGGTGTTGCCTTCGTTCACGTTGTAAATATGGATGTTAGTTAAAGTACTCGGCATCCTAAATTGTGATCCAACCAATTGGGAACATATCAAACGACGGATTTTGCCGATGTTTTTCCCTTCCAAACCAATGCCTTGGCGCTATCACTGTTTTGTTTTTGTTTCCATTTAACCAGGCAGACCACCAACTAAAGGTGCTGTTGGCGATGATGTTATGTTGACACTTTGACATGAGATGAAGATCTTCCCAAGCGACTGCGTCCCGGTCCCCAGACGCATCCACCTTGGGGTAGTTGCTGAAAGTTTCTTCAGCCCAGGTGGGGTCATCAGAAAAAAGAAAAATCCTGAAATCGTCTCCGTACAACTTTTCGAAAATTTCCAGCGCGGCGTCATAATAAGGTTTCCCTAAAACACCGTGCACGGCAGCGCTTTCCTTGCTTTTCAGATAGTCGCCTCTGCGTACATGCAGCGAAAC
>CAJQQJ010000226.1 GCA_905480445.1 uncultured Alphaproteobacteria bacterium
AGATCGCTGGTGGTCACAAAAAGTTCGGGTTGGCTGACGAAAGGTTTCTGCATGACAAAAGTTACCAAATATTCCAGCCTATGGGAATCCTCTAGTTATGCTGAGGTCTCAAATATTTAAAACTTCGATATTTGCCAAACTTAGACCCATTTCTTCTGTCAATTTCTTCAAAGATTCACACAAAGGTACAGTGCATGGTTCGATTCCTTACGCTTTTAACTATGTCTTGTTTCGCTCTCATTTCCACATCAGCCCAATCATTCGCGCTAGAACCAACTCTTGAACGGAAATACAGTTCTGAAGCCAATGCTATTCTCGACATCTATTCAGCCCTTGATCCTCAGTCATCCATAGTCGCTTTCGTCCATGGTGGTGGATGGAGTTCTGGGTCAAGAAAGTGGGTTCAAGACAAACCACAGTTCTTCAATGATCTAGGCTACACCTTCGTCTCTATCGGCTACCCTTACTTACCTGAGGCAAAAGTCGACGAACAGATCGCGGCTGTCGAAAAGGCAGTAGCCTGGCTCAAGATTAACGCCAACAGCTTTGGAGCCTCCTCAGACGAAATCGTCCTGACTGGGCATTCTTCAGGCGCTCACCTAGCAGTCGTTGCGGCCTTGAAACTAGGACCCAGCACTGTTCAAAAAGTGATTGCGATTGATGCGCCGATGTATGACTTGCGTCCTCTTCTCTCTATGAAGCGACGAGGCGTAACGAACTTCTTTGAGCGAATCTTTGGCCGTGATGAAAGTGAACTGTCAACGAAGTCTGCACACACATTTGTCTCTACTCACAAAGACTACGCTGGCTACCTCTTTGCTTACTCCAACCAAAATTTCGATGGATGGATTGTTAAGAACGTCGAACGCTTCGTGGAGAATCTACGTATCTCTGGCGCATCCAACGTCGAGATTTTTGAAGGCTGGGACTACGATCACATGGCGCTACACAGAAACCTTGGTAACGACGACGACGCGTTTTCTAAGGTTATCACAAGGTTTTTAGTACCGAAGTGATTGCTCTGCAGCCAAGCGTTCTAGTTACCTTGACCTGGTCTCGCTCCGCGAATGGCTTTGGCTAAAAAAATTACAGGCAGCAACCCAGCAATCACGATGAAAAGAGCAGCCAGTGAGCTCTCTTCCAAGAGTTCGTCAGATGCATACTGGTAAACATAGGTCGCCAAAGTATCGACATTAAAGGGACGCAGCAACAACGTTGCCGGCAATTCTTTCATACAATCAACAAAGACAAGCAGCACTGCGGTCAACAACCCTACCCTAACGACAGGGATATGAACCCGCCACAGTGTCGTCACAGGCCCGCTCCCCAATGTACGGGAAACGGCGTCCAAATTATCTGTCACGCGTTCAAGAGACGTCTCCACAGCCCCAAAGGCAATCGGTAGAAAGCGGACGAGATAAGCAAACCCAATAGCAAAGAGACTGCCACTTAAGAACAGCCCGACGTCAATTCCGTAGCTGTTCTCTATTATGCCGTCAAACCAACGGTCAAAGGCCGCAAAAGGAATAAGCACACCGAGGGCAACAACGGCTCCAGGAAGTGCATAGCCCATAGTCGCCAAGCGGATAAACCCCTTAAACCAGTAACTGTACTGTAAACGATTTGCGTAGGCTAAGATCAGAGCAAGGATGACTGCAACAACCGCTACAGAAGAGGACAGTTTGAGCGATACGAACAAACTCGAAACGAACTTATCCGTCCAAGCATATTGCCAGTAGGACAAAGAAAACTTAACTAGGACCAGCGCTGGCAAAAGAAACCCGAAGAACAAGGGCAGAAAACAGACTAAGAACGCAAACAACCCAGGAAGTGGTTTTAGCCTTGGGTGAACAAGACTATCAAAACGCGCCCTTCTGTCGGCTGTGGTTAACTCTCTTCGAAAATAACGTTCTAACAGCAACAAGGTCAAAACTATTATAAGCATCAACAGGGCTAATTGAGCTGCTCCTGCGCTACTTTGTTTATTGAGCCAAACATCAAAAACCCCGGCAGATAGGGTTTGCACGCCAAAGTAACTAACCGTTCCATAGTCAGCGATAGTCTCCATAGACACCAAGGCTACCCCAACGACCAAGGCTGGGCGAACCAAGGGAAGCGCAGTCGAAAAGAAACTAGAGAACGGGCCAAGCCCCAACAAACGCGATGCATCTATGTAACAACGGGCCTGTTTTACAAAGGAACTCCGGGTGAGCAGGTAGACGTAAGGGTAAAGAACCAGAATCAACATAGAGGCAGCACCCGAGAGCGATCTTATTTCCGGGAACCAGTAGTCTCTCTTGGTCTGCCAACCAAAGAAGTCCCTAAGCCCCGTCTGCAACGCCCCAGAATAGTCAAGGAGATCGGTATAGACATAAGCAACGACATAAGCTGGCATGGCGAGTGGAAGCAAAAGTGCCCACTCAAAAAGCCGTTGCCCAGGGAAGGAGTAATTGGTTACCAGCCAAGCTGTCCCGGTCCCAATGATTGCAGCCCCTGTTGCGACGAGCACAACAAGCAATGCGGTGTTAGACAAGTATGGGAACAGTACAGTGGACAGTAAATGCGCCCAGATTCTATCCGTATTTTCAGCAGCCAGATAGCCGATCGAAATCAAAGGGAGAAGAATGAAGGAAGCAATCGCCACAACGAGCAACAGAAATCCAATATTCGTTTGTCTCACTTTCATCCCGGCTACCGGTCCACGTAAATGATTGCTGCACAGGCCCGGCCGCTTAACAGCGAACACATGCCATCTGATCAGATGTGGCTCTAATACTTTTTACGGTAAATGGGAACCAAATTGGTTCCACTTCTGAAAGTTAGATGTATAGAACCTGATACTAGCTCTCAACCATCGTTATGAAGGCCTAAAACTACTTTCCTGAATATGTAGGCGTTCATCACAAACCCCATCGAGACCATCGTAGCAATCATAACTGTTCCGCCCCAAGATATGAGAGGCAAGGGCACACCAACAACCGGCAACAATCCAGTAACCATTCCCATGTTGGCGAATACATAAAAGAACATATTGGCACTAAAGCCGACGGCGAGCAAGCGACCGAATTGGCTGCGCGATCGCATAGATACCCACAGACAATAAAAGATAATCATGATGTAAAGGGCAAGGATGACCAAGGCGCCTAACATGCCCCATTCTTCCGCTATCAACGCAAAGATAAAGTCTGTTTGAGTTTCTGGAAGAAAACTGAGCTGTGATTGTGTGCCCTGAGTGAACCCTTTCCCAAACAAGCCACCTGAGCCAAACGCGATCTTTGACTGAATAATGTGATAGCCAGTGCCAAGCGGGTCATTCTCAGGATTTAAGAAAGTTAAAATCCGGTTCTTTTGGTAGGTTGCCAAGAACGGCCAAGCTAACGGCACAATAGCAGCTCCAGCGGTGGCAACCAAAAGAACTTTCCACCAACGCACACCTGCACAAAAGAAGATAATGGCGCCAACGGCTGCGAGCATGGCTGAAGTCCCGAGATCCGGCTGTTCAAAAATCAGGGCTGTCGGCGAGAGAACCAACAGGACCGGAACAACAAGTGTTGAGATTTTTCCCATGTCTTCAAGGGTTTTGCCGTTAAAATAGCGCGCCAATGCAACAATGAGTGCGATTTTCATCATTTCACTAGGCTGAAGTTTCATAAACCCGAGATCAATCCAACGCTGCGCGCCACCGCCCTCAGAACCAAAGAACTGAACCGTTAGCAGACCTAGAATACCGAAAACATAGCCAGCGTAGGCAAAACGTTGCCAAATTCTGATATCAACTAGGGCTACAAAAAAAAGCAGGGAGGCCGCTAAGAAAAAACGGTATCCATGATTGGCGGCCCAGGGAGAAAAACTAGCGCCAGCTGCCGAATAGAGCATAACGACGCCAATTGATGCCGTAAGGGTTAATAAGGCGAAGAGGCCCCATCGAATCGACCTTAGGCGGTCCACAAACGGAACTTCAGTTGTTCCTCTACTTCGCGGCGCAGTAGCCATCGCCTAAGTTTCCTCTGCCTTACTCGCCACCATGTTAGCAATCTCTTCAGGCTTGGGTACTGGCAAACGATGTGGCGCATTGCCAATCGGATCAATCAACTGAGTGGCTGTCAATATGTCTCTGGCTATCGGAGCGGCTGCTGACGAGCCACTGCCACCATGTTCAACAACAACAGAGCAGACATATTTGGGATTCCTGTGGGGCGCGTAGCCCGCAAAAAGCGCGTGGTCTCTGAGACGCCAAGGTAGGTCCTCATTCTTGAGTACGCCTTTCTTACGCTCATTTTCGGTAATTCGTCGAACCTGGGAGGTACCAGTCTTGCCGCCCATGGCAAGATTTTTGTCCATGATTCTGGCGGCGTAGGCTGTGCCCTTTTCTTCATTGGCGACGGCAAAGGCAGCGTCTTTTACGATATCAAGATGGTTCTCATGAATGCCCAAGCGTTCTCTTATCTGACCACCTTTTTGTGACAACAAGTGTGCACTTACTGCCCAGCCGCCATTAACGATCCTGCTCATCATGACAGCAATCTGAACGGGCGTTGCAAGGACATAACCCTGGCCAATTGACGCCTGCATTGTATCACCAATACGCCAAGCATCGTCCCTGTTAACTTGTTTCCATTCCTTGTCAGGAATGAGACCAGAGCTTTCCCCAAAAAGCTCCGGCAAATGTTGTTGCCCAAAGCCCAATTTGAGCGCCATCGCTGCTATTTTTTTAATGCCAATCTTTTGAGCGAGCTCATAGTAGTAGACATCACAAGAGTACTTAATCGAATTTCGCATGGATACTTTCCCATGCCCGTAACGGTTCCAACAGTGGAAACGTTGTGGCCCGACCTCAATGTGCCCGGTGCATTTGACCGACCAGTCAGGTGACAGGCCATCCGCCAAAGCAGCAAGCGCCAAAACGAACTTAAACGTCGACCCAGGTGCATAGGCACCAGCGATAGCTTTGTTTCGAAAGGGTGCACGTTCATCATTAACGAGCTTGTCCCACTTCTTTTGAGGGAAACCCAATACGAAATCGTTGGCGTCATAAGCAGGATAAGAGCCAAGGGCCAAAATTTCTCCGTTGTGAACGTTCATGACAACCGCTGAAGCAGCCCCTGCTTGGCGAAGGCGATCTTGGACGTAAAACTGGAGCGGTGTGTCGATCGTTAGATGGACATCGTTTCCTGGATCACCGAGATAGTTCTTTAGCTCTCTCACCGTTCTGCCACGCGCATTGACTTCGACGCGTCGGATAGAGGCTTTACCGCGAAGGATTTTCTCTTTGCTGCGTTCTATGCCGCTTTTACCAATTCTGAACCCTGGAATGTAGAGAGCCGGATCGTTGCCCTTCTTTTGGTCTTTCTCAGAGACTCTTCCCACATAGCCAACGACGTGTGACATGTATTCACCCATCGGATAACGGCGCAACAAGCCTTCCCGGATACTCACTCCTGGAAGATCCGGTGAATTCACTTCAATTCTATTTACTTGCTCCCAAGTAATCCGATCCGCAATGTGGACCGGTCGCCGGCTGAAGCGATTGAGAGATTTCAGAATGCGCTCAATGTCATAGTCCGGCAGATCAAGAATGTCATTCAACAGAAGGACTGTTGCTTCGACATTTTTTGTTCCAGCAGGAGACAGCGACACGGAATAAGAACGGTCGTTGATCGCTAGTTGTTCTCCACGGCGATCAAAAATCACACCTCTAACTGGAGGCTCAAGTTCAACATGGACACGATTTTCATCTGAAAGGGTTTTGAACTTCTCAGCGTGCGCCACCTGTAAGTAATAGATCCGGGAAAAAATTGCTGCAAATCCAGCGGTTTGCACCCCGCCCAGAATCAAGGCTCGACGGCTGAATGATCCTCTTCTGGCGACCTCAATTTTTTTCTTCATGACAGCCCTCGCCCCTAAGACACGATGTTCTTATCGACTTTGTGCAAAAGCCAATGGACAACAGGATAAAAGATGACGGTCATGGCGGCTTTCACTAGAAGCGGCGTGATGTCCCAGAATTCCCAGTAGTATAGGCTGTTGACGAGCCAATTCATTCCTAACCCCGCAGCCGCTGCCAAAATGAAGGAGGAGAAAATGTAACCAAACGGTGCAAAGGTGAAGAAATGACGTTGAGTGCTAACCGTATAAGCAATCAACACAAGCACAATGGCCTGAATGCCTAAGGGTTCGCCAATCAAAGCGTCCTCTATCAATCCCAGCCCAAAAACCAAATAAAGCGGCAGCAGCTCGGGTCGTGAAATCGACCAAAAATACACCGAGATAATGGTCATTGAAGGCGCGACCTTTACAAACCCAGGAATCCCGGTCGATGAGATGAAAATCAGCATCAGCAAAACCGAGAGCAAAAACGGTATCGCCCCTCGAGCTAGTTGATTGATGCGGCCCCAGAACTCGTAACCCAATTCGTCTATTCCTTTTGTGCCGCGGCCTTTGGATCACAGCAATTATTGCAAAGTTTCAAAGGCACTGCCCGGCAACAAGTCGGGGTGTTCAAAGTTGACCACCGTCGCAAACTCCAACCGATCCCAGTTGATATTGGAAACAACGATCACTTGATCACCCACGGTCTCTTGTACAATACCAATTTCGAAGCCAGCTGGGAAGACTCCGCCAGCACCTGATGTCACTACTCTATCACCCAATGAGATATCTCTAATTTCATCGGGGGTAAGTCTAATGAGCCGAACGCCATTTTGGTTGTCACCAACAGCGATAGCCGGGACGCCAGATCTTTCCAAAATGCAGGGAATGCGACTATTGATATCTGTCACCAACAGCACGCGCGAAGATCCCTGACCAGCATCAAGAATACGCCCTGCTAGACTGTAAGATGAAAGAACCGCCTGCCCTCGCTTTACCCCGTCCTCTCGTCCGGCGTTAATCAATACACTCTGAACATAAGAGCTTCCACGGTCACGGATAACGCGCGCAGACACGAAATCTGTACGCAAGTCCTGAGTGACGTGTAACTGGCTCCAAAGGCGCCGATTTTCACCCTCAAGGGTGCGAGCAACCTGCTCCCATCTTTCAGTAAATCGCAATTTCTCTCGAAGTTCCAAAACCTCTGCCCTCAGTGAACCATAGGAGCGAACGTTGTTAATAAGTTCGCGTCCGGCGGTCACAGGCGTCGTCATAGCAGTCAAAACTGGGGAGAATGTATCGACGATCGTAACGCGGACGAAATAGATGCCATCTGGGTTAATGCGCTGAACAATCAACAAGGCACCAGCCGTCAAGATCATAAGCGTCAACGCAAAACGTTGAAACCATGACTTCAAAGGGGTCGCTACTCGCGCAAATGTACCCGAACGCCGTCTCATGAAGAGCTTACTTGCTTAAAAAAGGTCTTTGGTAATCAGGAAATAGATTGTTCTCAATCCTCTCTCTATAACCCTTCCCAAATGAGGAGACCAGCACCCCTCGGAGTCATATTGCGAGTTTAACCTTGTCGACTCTATATTTTTCGGAGAGACTGCGGAGTCATCTCTTTCCCAACCGTGACCTCGTTTACGATCCGATTCTGTCAACAGCAAGGCAAATCATATGACCGCCCACATAATTAGTGAAGGAATTCTAGTAAGCTTGGCTCAAAACAGAGCGCAGAGTCTTCATCTCTTCTAGACAATGTCCAGTGCCAAGAACAACGCAAGAAAGCGCGTCATCTGCAATCGTTACAGGCAGGCCAGTTGCTTGGCGCAGAACGTAGTCGAGGTTACCGAGCAGCGCGCCACCACCTGTCAAAACAATGCCTTTATCAACGATATCAGCAGCAAGTTCTGGTGCCGTTTGCTCCAGGGCGACTTTCGCCGACTCAACAATAGCGCCAACAGGCTCTGACAAGGCTTCTGCAATCTGGCGTTCAGTGACACGCATTTCACGTGGTACACCGTTCATCAAGTCACGGCCTTTGATCTCAATCGCTGCGCCGTCGCCATCTTCGGGCATACAGGCTGAACCGATCAGTTTCTTGATCCGCTCAGCGGACCCCTCACCCACAAGCAAGGAATGATTGCGGCGGAGGTAACCAATAATGGCTTCATCCATTTTGTCGCCGCCAACACGGATAGAGCGCGCATAAACAATACCGCCAAGAGACAGCACCGCGACTTCCGTCGTTCCACCACCGATATCAACGACCATAGAACCTGTCGGCTCAGTCACTGGCAAGCTGGCACCGATAGCAGCAGCCATCGGCTCTTCGATTAGAAAAACACGACGCGCACCAGCATTTTCAGCAGATTCTTGAATTGCACGACGCTCAACGGCAGTTGATCCAGACGGGACACAAACGATAACCTGAGGACGTGCAAAAGAACGACGATTGTGAACCTTGCGAATGAAATGCTTGATCATTTCTTCAGCAACATCAAAGTCGGCGATAACGCCGTCTCTCAAGGGTCTGATCGCTTGGATATTACCTGGTGTTCGACCTAGCATTTGTTTGGCTTCATCGCCAACTGCCAGAACCTGGCTTTTGCCTTTGATATCAGCCATAGCAACGACTGAAGGCTCGTTGAGCACAATTCCCTGACCACGGACATAGACAAGGGTATTCGCTGTACCCAGATCTATCGCCATGTCAGCGGAGATCATGCCAAAAAAGCGTCCGAACATTCAAAATCCTGAAAGAGGTGTCGGCCTAAAATAAATTACCGTGTTGCACTTAACGACCCGAGCTAGAATTTGCAAGAGGCGCAAGCCATTTGCTCGCGCCTCTTGAGATTTTCTTTTGCTGAATTGCTAAAAATCAGGCTGTCATAGCCTCTGGTTCGGATTTTTCACGCTTAACGATCAATTTGTTCAACGCGTTAATGTAAGCTCTGGCCGAAGCTACAAGCGTATCGTGGTCTGCGCCCTGCCCGTTGACAGTTTTGCCATCTTCTTCCAAACGCACAGTAACCTCAGCCTGCGCATCAGTGCCGCCGGTGACCGCATGAACCTGGTAAAGCTGCAAACTCGCGTCTTGTGGCACCATGGCTTTAATAGCATTAAAGATCGCGTCTACAGGGCCGTTCCCGTCTGCCTTGTGACGCTGTTCAGTGCCATCAATTGTGATAGCAATATCGGCTGTTTGTGGTCCTTCTGAACCGCAAACAATTTGAACGGATTTGAATTGGATATGCTCATTCTGACGCAAAGCCGAGTCATCAACTAAAGCAATAAGATCTTCGTCAAAGACTTCTTTTTTATGATCCGCCAAGTCCTTAAACCGAACAAAAGCGTCATCCAATGAGTTTGCACCCAAATCATCAAAGCCTAATTCTGCCAACTTGTTTTTGAAGGCTGCGCGTCCGGAATGTTTCCCCAAAACCAAGTTTGACTCGATCAAACCGACTGAGGCTGGTGTCATGATCTCGTAAGTTTCAGCATTCTTCAACATGCCGTCTTGGTGAATACCAGACTCATGGGCGAAAGCGTTTGCACCAACAATCGCTTTGTTAGGCTGCACTGTGAAGCCCGTCACACCAGAAAGCGTTCTCGAAGCCTTTGTGATAACCGTTGAATCCAGCTCTGTATGATAGGGCAAGATATCGCCGCGTACCTTCATCGCCATGGCAATTTCTTCCAAGGAAGCATTACCAGCGCGCTCACCAATGCCGTTAATCGTGCATTCAATCTGCCGTGCACCGGCCTCCACTGCGGCCAAAGAGTTGGCAACGGCCAAACCAAGATCGTTGTGGCAATGTACTGAGATCGTGGCCTTATCGATATTAGGCACGCGATTGAACAGCATAGCAATCAATGCCGCGTATTCTTCGGGTACGGCATAGCCAACTGTATCAGGAATGTTAATCGTTGTTGCACCGGCTTTAATCGCCGATTCAACGCAGCGACATAGAAAGTCGTGCTCAGTTCGCGAACCATCTTCTGCTGACCACTCAACGTCATCACACAAGTTACGCGCATGCGTCACTGAATCGACAATCATCTGATGAACTACATCTGGCTCTTTTTGCAGCTTAAACTTCATGTGCAATGGCGACGTCGACAAGAATGTATGAATGCGAGAAGACTTCGCATATTTCACCGCTTCCCACGCGCGATCGATATCTTTTTTAGAAGCTCGAGCAAGACCAGCGATTGTCGCTTTCTTTGCCTGCTTCGCGATGGCGCAGACGGCTTCAAAATCACCATTAGAGGCGATTGGAAAACCGGCTTCAATAATATCGACGTTTAATTCTTCAAGAACAGAAGCGACTTTCAACTTTTCTTCCAAATTCATGGAACAGCCCGGCGATTGTTCGCCATCGCGCAAAGTTGTATCGAAAATTTTAACCTTCTCGGTGTTAATCGTAGAGGCCTGATTGGATGTAGACATGGCTATAGAACCTTAGCAAAATATGTTTTTATGAAGTTTGTTTCGACCTTGATGTCCCCTGCTCGCCTGCTGCTGTACAGCTGAAACGCTCAGGGGTGGCTAAGGAGCAGGAGGTCGAGACCGAGAAGGCCTAAACGCGCAGCAGAACCAGCATCGGAAGCATTCGCTCTCAAAGCTCTGAAGTCTCTATGTGGCTGCGTCTTTTTCATGGTGAGGAAATTCTAACCTATTTTTTTGAAAATGGTAGTCTTTCTTTGATTTTTTAATCAAAGTCGACATGCAACGACAAAAAGGACCCTAGATGATTGACGAAATCTTACTGGAGATAGCCGATGAGCCGTCTCACAGATCTCCAGCAGCTTTCAACCTCCTCCTTGCGCGACAATCACGTGTAAAAGAAGTGATGAAGCAACAGTCGATCCCGGTCATTTGCATCACTCACCCGATCAACGTGCTTTATGCAACTGGCGCTCGCAACATGACTGTCTTCTCTTTGATGAATACATCGCGCTATCTGTTAATGTTTGCTGAAGGGCCGACAATCCTTTTTGATTTTTGGGGTTGTTCACATTTGGCCGAAGGTTTGCCAACATTAGATGAAATCAAAGTCGCGACTGGTGTGTCCTACGTGGCAGCAGGTACTGGCCTGAAAGACCAGGCGAGCAAATGGGCAGATGAGCTAGCTTCCTACATTTTGGAGTATGTCGGGGAAGGCGCATTGATTGGCGTTGATCGCTTTCACTTCGCAGCATTAGACGCTTTGAGAGAGAGAGGCTTCACCATAACCGACTCTGACCAAGTCATGGCAAAAGCACGCTCGATCAAAATGCCGATTGAGATGCCCTTCATCAACGAAGCCATGCGGCGAACTGAACAAGCAACTGTTGAACTCGCTGATTCACTGGAGGCTGGTGCTTTAGAAATTGAAATCTGGGCTGAATTCTACCGTGGTCTGATTGCTAGGGAGGGCGAATACATCTCAACCCGCCTCCTACAAAGCGGCCCAAGAACCTTTCCTTATTTTCAGGAAGCAGGTCCCCGCCCTATCCAATCTGGTGAGCTGCTCTGTTTTGACACCGATACAATTGGTTATCACGGCTACGCCGTCGATTACTCCAGAACCTTCTTATGCGGCACTGACCGCGCCACCGATCAACAAAAACATCTCTATAGGTTGGCCTACGACCAACTCAATCACAACGTCGATCTTTTCCAGCCTGGGACTGAGTTTGAAGAGATAGCAGACAAAGCTTGGCCCATCCCTGAAGAACACAAGCCCTATAGCTACTATTGCTTGGCTCATGGTCTCGGCATGTCAGGTGAATACCCTAACATCCCTCATAAGCAACCAGGTGAACCCTATCCACTCAAAGGCCGCTTGAAACCCGGCATGATCGTCTGTGCTGAATCCTACGTTGGATCCGAGCTCAGTCATGAAGGTGTCAAACTTGAGGATCAGTTGTTAATCACAGAAAGCGGACCACAGCGGATGTCCCATTTTCCTTTCGACGATCGGTTGTTGGTGAAAGAGATTTGAGAAACAAACTAGTGTCAGAAGCTGCCCTCTATTTCTCGACCAACTGGTCACCTTCCAGGACCTTAGCCGGGTAGCGGTCGCCACGGTCTTTGCCGATCCAAACGATGCCACCTTCAATCTCACGAACTTCGTAACAAGACCAAGAGCCAGGACCCCAGAGCGAGCAATAGTCATTGTTCTGGATCATCCATTCGCCATAGGTTGGGGGTCTTTGACCATCTGCATAGGTTGTTTTCCCGTCAGTTCCAAAGAACTGGCGAAAAGGTGGTTCTCCCGTCAAACCAACCGCTGTGTTCCCAGACAAAGAAGCCTTTATTTCTTCGCCGGTCATACGCCGTTCCTCGGCGTTAGTGCTCACAGACAAAGTTAACATAGCGGCACAAGCAAAAAGGCCGGTTCTTGTTTTCATAAAGGCGTCCTATTTTTCAAGCAGTTGCTGGCCATCGACAAGACGGGCCGGATAGCGAACGGCGTTCAACTCAGCAATCCAAACGATGCCTTTGCCGGTTTTCCAAAGCTGATAACATTCCCAATCAGCCGCCGCCCAGAGGGAACAATAGAGATCGTTGCCAGTTTTCCATTTACCGAGGGATGAGCGTTTTCCTGTCTCCGCATAGATCGTCGTGAAATCAGATTGAAAATACTGTCTGTATGGCCAATCGGGATCAGTCGATATCGCCGTCTTATCCATCAGAGTTTCTCTGATTTCACTCCCCACTAAGCGGACTTCTTCGCTCGCGTAAACGGGCACAGAAATCAGAAGAAAACCTAAAAGAAAACTAAGTCGAAACAACCTCCGTTGCCCCCGCATTGGTCAGAATAATAACGGTCCAATCCATTGAAATGGTTGGAACGCCATTAACGGCTGCCTCTAGGGTAAAAGCAAGATAGCCACGATCACGTTTCTTTGAGGAAGAGCGCTTTTCAGTCAGTGTCACAGTGCCCTGCAGATCTTCGCCAGGATACCAAGGACGCAACCAACGCAGATTTTCAATGCCGGGAGCTCCAACCGCCCAGGATTTCAGCAGAACTTCGTTGCAGAATTCCAGGAAGCAAAGCACCTGTGTTTGAAAACCAGAAGCGATCAACCCACCAAAGTGGGTTTTGGCCGCTTCTTCCTCATTCAAATGAAACCGTTGAGGGTCAAAGTCTTTAGCGAAAGCTTTGATCGCTTCTTTCGTCAGTCCGGCGACCTCGAAGGGGAAAACATATCCCTCTTCGAAGTCTTCAAAGGTTTTCTTTCCCTCAATCATCAGTCCATTGCTTCCAGTTCGTCGATAAACCTGGAAAGCAAAGAGATGCCCTGATCCCAAAACTTTGGGTCGCTCGCGTCAAGACCGAATGGGGCCAAAAGCTCTTTATGTCCCTTCGAGCCACCGGCCTTCAGCATCTCGAGGTATTTTTCAGCAAAGCCAGACTCAGCGTTTTCATAAACGGCATAGAGTGAGTTAACCAGACAATCACCGAAGGCATAGGCATAGACATAAAAGGGTGAGTGGATGAAATGAGGAATATATGACCAAAAATGCCTGTATTCATCATCCCAACGAACTGCTGGCCCTAAAGAATCCTCCTGAACCTTTAACCAAATTGCAGCCAGATCATCTGGCAGCAGCTCTGACTCTTTTCTGGCGTCATGAACGGCCGTTTCAAACTGATGGAATGCGATCTGGCGCACTACGGTGTTGAGCATGTCTTCGACTTTTCCAGCCAACATGATCTTTCGGTTTAGCGGATCTTTTTCTTCGTCTAGGAGACTGCGGAACGTTAACATCTCGCCAAACACAGAGGCAGTTTCCGCAAGCGTGAGAGGCGTGCCAGCCATCAGCGCGCCTTGCTCGCCAGCAAGGACTTGGTGTACACCATGACCCAACTCATGAGCCAAAGTCATCACGTCTCTAGTCTTGCCTTGATAGTTCAACAGCAGGTATGGATGCGCTGAAGGGACTGTTGGGTGGGCAAATGCACCTGGAGCCTTTCCGGGCCGGGTTGGAACATCAATCCAATCGTTGTCGAAGAATAGTTTTCCGACCTCACCCAAGTCAGGAGAGAAAGCATAGTAGGAATCAAGCACGCGCTTTTTGGCCTGTTCCCAGGGAATGAGAGACTCATTTGCACTTGGCAACGGCGCGTTGCGGTCCCAATACTCGAGCTGTTCTTTTCCCATCCATTTGGCTTTTAGCGCGTAGTAGCGATGTGCCGTCTTGGGGTAAGCATCGCTTACCGATTTAACCAGCGCGTCAACGACTTCATCCTCAACCATGTTGGCAAGGTTCTTAGAAGAAACCGGACGTTCAAACTTGCGCCAGCGGTTGGAGATTTCTTTGTCTTTGGCCAAAGTGTTTGTGATCAGCGTGAAGAGTGTAGAGTTTTCACCCAACACCTGTCCGACCGACTTTCCTGCTTCTTTGCGCACAGTCTCATCGGAATCACTGAGCTTGCTTAGGACTACGGCTGAAGTCAGCTCTTCCCCTTGAAAAGGGAATCGCAAGCCCGCCATCGTTTCATCAAACAATCTGACCCAGGAGCCACGACCGGCGACCGACTGCTCATGCAAGAAAGCTTCTAGTTCATCCGATAGCTGGTGTTTTTTGAAGGCCCTTACCTCGGAAAGCCAAGGCTCAAAATGAGCAAGCTCGGGCGTTTCCAGTTTCTCTTTGTATTTGGCATCGTCCAATTTGTTGAGTTCCAAAGTAAAGAACAACGTCTCAGATGATATCTCAGTTACCCGCTCGCTCATGGTCTGGTAGAACTGGCTGATTTCAGGATCAGTCATGTTTCCAGCACGCAGCAAACCAGCAAAAGACATGACCTTGCCCATGCCATCACTTAACGCCTCGTACTCTCTGACGGCCTTTGCAATACGCTCACCACGAGCACGCTTCAATTTACCCTCATAGCGCTTGCGGAATATGGCAGCTTCCTTCTCGAACTTGATAAGATCACGTTCTAGTTTCTTGTCCGTTATCCCCTTGTAGAGGTCTTTGAGGTCCCAAACCGGTAAGGTGCCGAGCTCTGGGTCCTGAACCGCATTAGCATTTGCAGCGGCGAAGTTGGGGCTAGGAAAAGAGGGTGATTGCATCGATATTCTCTCAATAACTTGTCAAATTGAGTTCTTATATGTCAACTTAGACCCTGATTGACAATGACCTAATGGTTAGCGACCTTATGGTTAGCCGTTTGCAAAACGACGTGATGAGGGGGTGAATATGGCCGAAATCAATTATTCAACAATTGCCAGCCTGCCAGCTATGTTCTTTGAGCAAGCTGACAGAAAGGGAGATGCGCCTTTTCTTTGGGCCAAAAAGGATAAGAAGTTTCAACCTCGATCTTGGCGAAACTCAGCTGATACCGTCTTGCAATTGGCAGCCGGACTGCAGGAGCTTGGCATTAAAGCCGAAGACCGTGTTGTTCTGGTCTCAGAAAATCGTCCGGAATGGTGCCTAGCTGACCTCGCAATTATGGCCGCAGGAGCAATCACTGTTCCTGGCTACACAACGAATACCGTTCAAGATCACACCCATATCCTGAACAATTCCGGTGCTGTGGCGGCCATTGTTTCAACGACAGCTCTTTCAAGGCAATTGCTTCCTGCCGCACTACAAGCCAAAGCATGCAAAACGGTCATAACAATGGAAGAGCCTTATGAGACCAAGAAACTGCGCGGTCTTAAGCTCGAAGATTGGGCAGAAGTTGTTGCCAACGGCAAAGGGGCAGAAGCCGCGATACGTGAGCAGGTAGACCGCCTAGAACGCACCGACACAGCTTGCATAATCTATACGTCAGGCACAGGCGGTACACCAAAGGGTGTCATGTTGAGCCACGGAGCGATCATATGCAATTGCATGGGTGCTCATGATGTTCTGGAAGAGGTCGGTCTGGACCAAGAAGTCTTCCTCTCATTCCTCCCCTTATCACACGCTTATGAGCATTCAGGCGGGCAGTTCTTTCCGATTTCTATCGGCGCCGAAATTTATTACGCCGAAAGTATTGAAAAACTGCTCGATAACCTGGGCGAAGTGCGGCCAACCGTTATGTTCTCGGTGCCACGCCTGTTCGAGGCAATCCGAACCAGAGTTCAAAGAGGACTGAAAGACCAATCGAACTTCAAACGGAAACTTTTTGATAAAACGCTTTCTCTTGGCAAAAAACGATATGAACAAAACGGCCGCTTGGGCCTTGTCGACAATTTGATTGATCAGGTTTTGGAACGCCTGGTCAGATCAAAGATAAAAG
>CAJQQJ010000227.1 GCA_905480445.1 uncultured Alphaproteobacteria bacterium
GACTGGCCATCATGGATCAAGACGGCGCTAACCAGCGCTATCTCACCGACGGCAATCATTTGGTGTTGACGCCAAGGTTTTCGCCAACCTCTCAAGAGATCACCTACCTCTCTTATGTTGGCGGTACACCGAGAGTTTTTCTCTATAACTTAAATACGGGCCAACAAGAAACCTTGGGAGACTTCCCAGGAATGACCTTTGCTCCACGGTTTTCGCCCAACGGCAATGAAGTCCTGATGAGCTTGGCTAACGGCGGTAATACAGACGTCTACGTCATGGATTTGAGGAGCCGCGCGCTTCGGCAGTTGACGACTAATCCAGCGATCGATACTTCGCCCTCTTATGCACCTGATGCAAGACGGATCGTTTTCAATTCGGATCGTGGCGGCAGTCAACAGCTCTATGTCATGAATTCAGATGGTAGCAATGTCCAACGCATCTCATTCGGAGATGGCTTCTACGCGACGCCAGTCTGGTCACCGGATGGCCGTTGGATTGCCTTCACACGGATTTTGGACGGCAGGTTTGCTATTGGCATCATGCGACCGGATGGGACTGAGGAAAAAATACTCACGGAAGCTTTTCTCGTAGAAGGTCCAACCTGGTCGCCAAACGGCAGAATGTTGGCCTACTTTGGCCAGGAACCATCGAGTGGCAGTGGCGATGCTGGAAGAGCAACGCTTTACATGATCGACACATTCTCCTTCACAGAAGAAGTTATTCCGACACCGACAGATGCCTCAGATCCTGCTTGGTCACCTAAGAATCCATAAGTTTCATAAAACAGCGATTCCGAAAAAACAGTGTCAAAACAAGGGCAATTGCGAAAAAGTGCCAAAAATGTTATGCTTGTCATAATTCTTGACTAATTGTGGCAAGAAAGTTCGAGAGTCGGCCCTAATTGCGCCAGATTTTCGGTCGAAATGAATTGTGTCCCTTGTTGCTTTTTTGTAGTTCTAGGGGATTGATTTAGTAATTTTAAACGTGCCCTGTTTTACAGCGGCGGAGGAAATAATGCGGGTAAACTTTCTAGCAGCTGCTTTAGTAGCTCTTTTAGCCATTTCGGGCTGTAACAGAAATTCAGACAACGACAGCGAATTGAGTGCGGACGCCAGCGCTGGCGGTGCTTTTTCTGGTTTGCCATCTGACAACGCTGCTTCTGTGCCAACACAGCCAGTGTTTCAAGAACCGATCACTCCAAATCCAGGCTTTGGTATTGGTACACAGGAACAGTTGAGAGCTGAAATCGGAGATCGTATTTTCTTCGAAACCAACGGAACAGCCATTGATCCTCGCGCTCAACCTATTCTGCAGAGCTTAGTCGGATGGTTGAATCAACACCCACAAAGATCACTGCGCATTGAAGGTCATGCGGATGAGCGTGGCACTCGTGAATTTAACCTGGCGCTCGGTAACAGCCGTGCGACAGCTGTGAAAAACTACATGACTGCAGCAGGTGTCAATCCTGCCCGTTTGACGACTATTTCTTACGGTAAAGAACGACCAGCTGCTGCTGGTTCTGCTCCCGCCGCTTGGTCGCAAAATCGTCGCGCAGTTTTTATCGTCTTTTGATGAACGGCTAACCTGACTAAATCATTAGGGCGGTTCGACCGCCCTTTTTCTTTGCTGCAAGTTTTACTTTGACTGGTGAGATAGACTTCATGACCATCATTTCCCGCATTTCTCTTTTCATCTGCACCATGCTGTTAGCTACAGGCCCTTTACTCGCATCAGCACAGTCTACCCTTGCCGAACTCAACCAACTACGCACAGAGGTCTATCAACTAAGAACTGAGGTCTACAGTCTTCGCCAAGAAGCCTACAACAACCAGAACTCTGGTGCTGTTGGGAACAGTTCAGCGTCGGCTGGATTAGAGTTGAGAATTGCAAATGTGGAACGTGCGTTACAGAATCTAACAGGATTAACAGAACGCTTTGGTCATCAACAAAATCAACTGTCAAAACGATTAGAGGTTTTGGAAGCTCGTCCAACCGCCGACGTCGCAACGCCTATCCAAGACACAAACTCTACCGCTAATGTTTTGACATCTCCGCCTAATGACGAGGAAGAACTCAGTTTCGTCGCCGTCCCTGTTCCAACACCACGCCCCGACAGTGCAGGAGCCTCTTCTACGAGTGGAGCGTTCAGCCCCGAAGAGGCCTATCAACAAGCTTTTTCACTTATTCAATCAAGTGATTACGCTGGCGCCGAAATAGAGTTGCGTGATTTCGTTTCAAAATACCCAGAGCATAAACTAACAGCCAATGCACACTATTGGCTCGGCGAGACCTATTATGCGCGTGGTCAGATGGATCAGGCTTCCGTTGCCTTTGCCAAAGGCTTCCAAGCTGCGCCAGCAGGTGCAAAAGCACCAGACAACTTGTTGAAACTCAGCTTGGCCCTACACCAGCTAGGGGACACCTACCAGGCCTGCACAACGTTGAACGCTCTTGTAGACAATTATCCAAATGCAAACGTCAGTATTCTAGAGATAACACTAGAAGAGCAACAACGCATGGCATGTCCTTAAACGAGACCTATTCTCCGATGAAACTGGATTTATCGTCTTTTTCACCACGAATGGAAAAACTTTGGCCTCACCGCCAAAATGATCGTTTCGCCATTGGTGTGTCAGGTGGATCCGATAGTTTGGCTTTGGCTGTTCTCTGCAAAGCATGGTTAGCAAACCGGGAGGCATCGTTTGAAGCTCTGGTAGTAGATCACGGGCTTAGAGAAGAATCCCAAGCAGAAGCCACATCAACGGTAAAAAAACTGAAGTCTCTGGGCATTCAGGCACTTGTCTTGACCACGAATGCCAAAGCGTACAAGGGCTCCTTTCAATTGAAAGCTCGCCAAGCTCGATTTGACGCTTTGACGGATTATTGCAATCAACATTCTATCAGACAGCTGTTGCTTGGCCACAATCTGGATGATCAGATTGAAACCTTTTTGCTAAGGCTTGAATCTGGCAGCCAGCTCATGGGTTTGGCTGCCATGCCAGCAATAGCTGCGCAACTTCCGGATCTGTCTCTCTGGCGCCCTCTTCTCCCCTTTCCAAAACCGGAGACCGCGAACTTCCTACGCACTCAAGGGCTAGATTGGATCGAAGATCCTTCAAACGAGAAGACAGTTAACAGCCGGATTTGGTTTCGTCAAAATCGAGATCGGTTGGAGAATGAGGGGATTTCATCCAAAGCCATTGCAAAACTTGTCGACAGTCTCGGTGGTTGGCGCGGAGTGCAACAGAACACCGTAAACGATTTTGTCGCCGAAGAAGCAGAAGCAAATCGGCATGGATGGGTTTCGCTCAATACTAGCCGGTTGAGTGAGCTGTCGCCTTTACAAAAATCTCTTCTGTTCACGCAGCTTTTGTCATGGGTACGTAATGCCTACCAAGCTTTGTCGGGCAGTAATCTTGTGCAGCTTGAGAAATGGTTAAGCGTCGGGAATACCGCGCAACCGATGACTATCGGAGGCTGTCTTATTGCTTACAAAGGTGACTACATTAGCATCTGCCGAGAAGAACGTAACCTTCCAAAAGAAGTTTCGACATCTGAGGCTTCTCTAGTTTGGGACCAACGGTTTCTGATTGAATTGACGACAGACCAAGACATAACCATCCGACCACTGGGCAAGCTCGGCTGGTCGAAGCTCACAAGACAAGAACGAGCGGATGTCCGAACTCTCATGCCGCCTGAAGCTGCCTATACACTCCCTTGTTTATCGAGCGCTAACCCTAGTTGGCAGCCGCAACTCCTCAATTTGCAACAAGAACCTAGCGAAATGGTCGCAGACAGACCCAGACTGACTTTCTTGAGCAACACAAATCTGCTAACACCCGTTTTTCTGGTTGTTTAGCCAAAAGTAATGACTACATTCCAGCCAACTGTTGAAGTTCCTGTCGACCGACTTTGGTCGCTTTTTGACTTTCTTAAGGATTAGAGCCTTGAATATCTCCCGCAATGCAATCGTTTGGATCGTTGCAATCGTACTGCTGTTTGCCCTGTTTAACTTCTTTAACAGCAGTCGACAGCAACTACCGCAGTCGGAAGAGGCCTATACCGATTTCATTGCCCATGTTGAAAGTGGCCGGATTTCTGAGGTCAAGATCGTTGAACGCAATATCACAGCAACAACAAAGGACGGTCGGAGCTATCACACTTACATGCCTGACGATCCGCGGTTGATTGAAAAGCTAGAAGCCGCGAACGTTACCGTGCGCGCTGAGCCAAGAGACGACTCCATGGGAATTGGTGATCTCCTGACTTATCTTTTACCCACATTGCTTCTGATCGGTGCATGGGTCTTTATTTTCAGGCAGATGCAAGGCGGCCGTGGTGGTCGTCTCGGCATTGGGAAATCTAAAGCTAAACTGCTTACGCAGAGCCAAGATCGAGTCACTTTTGAAGACGTGGCTGGCATCGACGAGTCAAAACAAGACGTTGAGGAAATCGTGGAGTTCCTGCGGGAACCCTCGAAATTCCAGCGGTTGGGTGGCAAAATTCCTAAGGGCGTATTGTTAGTCGGTTTGCCTGGGACAGGTAAAACACTTCTAGCACGCGCCATTGCTGGCGAAGCGAACGTTCCATTCTTCTCTATTGCCGGTTCTGACTTCGTTGAGATGTTCGTTGGTGTTGGTGCCAGTCGCGTACGCGACATGTTCGAGCAAGCAAAGAAGAACGCACCTTGTATCCTGTTCATCGATGAAATTGATGCCGTTGGTCGCAGCCGTAGCCAGGGCATGTCTGGTGGTCATGAAGAGCGCGAACAGACATTGAACCAGTTGCTTGTTGAAATGGATGGTTTTGAGGCCAACGAAGGCATCATTATTATTGCGGCAACCAACAGAGCAGACGTTCTGGACAAGGCTCTGCTTCGTCCGGGTCGTTTTGACCGTCAAGTTGTCGTGCCGCTTCCTGACGTTATCGGTCGTGAGAAAATCCTAAAGGTTCACACTAAAGCCGTTCCACTTTCGCCTGACGTTGACTTGCAAAGAGTTGCTAAAGGGACACCTGGGTTTTCTGGTGCCGAAATCGCTAACTTAGTCAACGAAGCAGCCCTCGGTGCTGCGCGCGCCAACAAACGCGTTGTGACCATGGAAGAGTTTGAACAAGCTAAAGACAAAATCACAATGGGACCTGAGCGCCGCTCTGCCGCCCGTACTCAGGAAGAAATCGAACTGGTTGCCTTTCACGAGAGTGGCCATGCGATCGTAGGTATGAACGTTCCTATAAGAGACAAGCTCAACAAACTTACCATCATTCCACGCGGACAGGCCGGTGGCTACGCTCAGTTCCTACCAGAGCGTGACGTTATGTTCGCAACAAAAGACCAAATGGAGGCCGTTCTGGCCATGACATTTGGTGGCCGTATCGCAGAGGAACTCATTTACGGTGATCAACACGTCACTAACGGTGCATCCAGTGATATTCGTCAAGCAACGAACCTTGCCCGGATGATGATTGAAGAATGGGGCTTTAGTGAAAAGCTCGGACCACTCTATTATGGAAAAGAAGAGGGTGGTTACTTTGGCATGGGTGGCAAGGATATATCCGACGAGTCAGCCGCGATGATTGATACAGAAGTTCGCCGTTTAATAGACGGTGGAATGAAACTAGCACGGGAGATTCTTGTTGCGCACACTGACGGTCTTCACAGGCTAAAAGATGCATTGTTGGAATACGAAACGCTAACAGCTGAAGAAGTGCAAACCGTTCTTGACGGCGGCAACATTGATCGTCCAGACCCTGAAGAAGATGACGCTCATGGTGGTGGCCCTCGTCTTCCGTCTAGCGGTGCTTTGCCAAAGGTCACGCGCGGTCCTCTAGGGTCTGACCCCGAACCCGCCGTCTAAGCCGAGCCATTCGTGTTTGACCAAACCTCAATCCTTGGACTTTTGGATCGGGGCGCAAGATCCTACCTGCGCCCCCTCTTTTCTCAAAGATTGATATCAAATGACTCCAGTCTTGAATTCGAACTAATTCTTCGAACCAATTCAAGAACTTTTAAAGCCTTTCGTGGCACTGAACCTCTCCTTCGAGAAGTGATAGAGAAGTCCAGCAGTAGTCTTCGGTTAAAGACCCAGCTCGACAACTGCCTAACTTCAAACAATAAATGGGCAGGCTTAGACCTAACTATTCCCCCAATCATGGGGATCGTCAATGTAACGCCTGACTCCTTTTCCGATGGCGGTGACTTCGCTAAATCACAAACAGCAATAGACCACGGCATTCAACTTTCAACCGATGGCGCAAGCATTCTAGATGTTGGTGGTGAATCTACTCGCCCGGGAGCTTCGAAACCGACTATTGACGAAGAACTAGCACGAATTCTTCCGGTTATTGGTCAACTCACTAAGCTTGGCCACATAGTGTCGGTCGACACCAGACGAACAGAAGTGATGAAGGCTGCCGTAGAAGCCGGCGCACAAATCATCAATGACGTTTCAGCATTGCTAGGCGATGCAGATAGCTTTGCTTTCGTTGCACAGAACGACTTACCCGTGGTGTTGATGCATATGCAGGGCACCCCGGAGACCATGCAGAAAGCGCCAACTTACGACCAAGTTGTTCTCGACGTTTATGATTTCCTGGAACAACGCGTGCAAGCCTGCTTGGATGCCGGGTTAGACCGTGAAAACATTGCCCTTGACCCAGGTATCGGTTTCGGCAAAACAATCGATCACAATTTGTCCTTGATCAACAATTTGTCAGTTTTTAAGGGACTTGGTTGTCCCATTCTTATAGGTCTCAGTCGTAAGGCCTTTATTGGAAAACTAAGTGGGGCCGGTGAAGCCAAAGATCGGATGGCGGGGACAGTTGCCGCTAATCTAGAATCCATTCGCCAAGGTGCTAGTTTGCTTCGTGTCCACGACGTCAAAGAAAACGTCCAAGCCGTGAAAATTCATAAAGCTTTGGAATCCAATAGTTTCTAGCCTCACAAGCGCCTTTTTTGCTATAAGCCTCAAGCAGGAGGACTAACATGAAACGCAACCTCTTTGGTACGGACGGCATAAGGGGCAGAGCTAACTCTCACCCTATAACAGCAGAGGTCGCCTTGGCTTTGGCTCAGGCGGCTGGTTCACGGTTTCACCGTGGTGACAAGCATGCATCCGTTGTCATCGGCAAAGACACTAGACTCTCAGGCTATATGCTGGAAAACGCTTTAACCAGCGGCTTCATGGCAATGGGGATGGACGTCGTGCTTCTTGGGCCTTTGCCTACACCTGCTGTTGCAAGTCTAACCCGCTCACTGAGAGCTGATCTTGGTGTCATGATCTCCGCATCACACAACGTGGCAACAGACAACGGTATCAAGTTGTTTGGTCCCGACGGATACAAACTATCTGACTCCATCGAGTCAGAGATAGAAACGGATATAGAGGCCTACTTGGGAAATGCCCATCAGCCACCTCGCGTTGATGCGCTCAATCTCGGCAAAGCTAGCAGGCTCAACGATGCTGCTGGACGCTACGTTGAGGCCGTTAAGCAAACTTTCCCCCGCGATCTTAATCTCAATGGCGTAAAAATCGTCGTC
>CAJQQJ010000228.1 GCA_905480445.1 uncultured Alphaproteobacteria bacterium
TAAGATCTACTGTGGCTATTTTGATCGCATGGACCCTCACGGCAAGACATGGCCGGGTTTAAAGACGCTCGATGCAGTTCTTGGGCGCTTGAAAGAAGCCGAGGCAGAGCTTGGTGATCCTGATGCACCTCTGACAGGCTGGCAGCTCGATCCGATTTACATGGATAACTCCAAGGTTAGCCGTCACGATCTCGATAAAGTGTCAACTACACGGCCTATTGGTATCCTGCATGCTTCCGGCCATATCATGAACGTTAACTCCAAAGCCCTGGAACTGGCGGGCTTGCTGAAAACTGGAAACAATCATCCAGGTGTTCCTTTAGGCAATGACGGTTTGCCAACGGGGGAGCTGAAAGGACCAGAGGTCATGACGCCGGTTGGGCCTCATGTCGGGCTAAATCGCAGTATGACCGACGCCGACGAGCAAGGGTTGAAGGATTTCGCTAAGCTTTGTGTTCGTACAGGTGTGACAACCGCAACTGATCTGGCGGCACGTTTGACGGAAGAAGGCGTCGATATGATGTTGCGCGTTACTGGAGAGAGTAACTATCCGGCTTGCATCGTACCTCTCAGATTTTTCCTCGGATTGTCGCCAAAGGAGTTGGTTGAGAACGTCAAGGGTCTCAAAGAGAGATCAACAGAACGGTTGCGGTTGGGCCGAATAAAAGTTGTGGCTGACGGGTCTATTCAAGGCTTTTCAGCTCGCTTGCGGTGGCCTGGCTACCACAACGGCGCTCCCAATGGTCTTTGGTATGTAAGCCCAGAGCAAATGTCAGAGATCTATCATCTCTCACTTGAGGCCGGTATTCAGGTTCATACCCATACCAATGGCGATCAGGCCACGCAGCTGGCCATTGAAAAACTAGAAGAGGCTCTGAAAGCTCAGCCAAGCAGAGACCACCGTTTCACTCTGCAACACTGCCAGTTAGCCGATGCTGCTCAGTTCAGAAAAATGGCAACACTTGGCATGTGCGTAAACCTCTTTGCTAATCATCACTTCTATTGGGGCGACGAGCATTACCGCTTAACGGTTGGTCCAGATCGGGCGGAACGCATGAATGCCGCGCGGACGGCGTTGGATAGTGGCGTGCCAACTGCTATTCACTCCGACGCGCCGATTACACCGCTTGGCCCGCTGTTTACTGCCTGGTGTGCTGTTAACCGCATCACGGCTTCTGGTCGGGTGCAAGGGCACCATGAGAAAATTGCGGTCGACGAAGCGCTTTATGCGATTACGTTGGGGGCCGCCTACACACTCCATATGGACGGTGAAGTTGGCTCAATCGAAGTCGGCAAGCGCGCCGACTTTGCGATCCTCGAAGGCGATCCAACAGAAGTTGGTGGCGAAAATCTCAAAGACATAGCAGTCTGGGGAACGGTCCAGGGTGGCCGGGTCTTTTCAGCCGCTGATCTGTGATGACTGAACGGTTACTGCCAGTCACGACCATTGGTGGTTATTTGGGCGCCGGCAAGACGACATTGGTTAATCACTTGTTGCGCAATGCTGACGGATTGCGGCTTGCTATATTGGTCAACGAGTTCGGTGAGCTGCCAATCGATGAAGATCTGATTGAAGCGCAGGATGAAGATGTAATTTCCATCGCTGGCGGTTGCATCTGTTGTTCTTACGGCAGCGATATGTTGGCGGCCTTGATGGACTTGGGGCAAATGCCAACGCCGCCGGATCATGTTTTGATCGAGGCCTCTGGTGTGGCTATTCCTCAAGCGATTGTAGACGCAGTGGGTTTGCTCGACGGTTTCCAAAATGACGGCATTGTTGTTTTGGCTGACGCAGAAACAGTCCAAAAGTTGGCCAAAGATGATTATGTCGGAGACACGATTGATCGACAACTGGCCGACGCTGATCTTGTTATCCTGAGTAAAGTCGATTTGGTCGATGAGGCCAAAAAAGCAGCAGTGGAAGATTGGTTGTCGACTGCGGCACCTGGAGCCAGCGTCATTCCAGCTGAGCAGGGGAAAGTGGCGCTGGAAGTTGTGTTGGGGTCTGCTAGCGATGCGTCGAGAAACTTAGCAGAAAGTAAATCAATAGAACATTCCGGCTCGCCCTTTGCATCTTTTGTTCTCAAGACTAATGAAAGCATAGACGCTGAGAAGCTGGCTCAGAACTTGGCCACCGGCGACTTTGGTGTTGTTCGTGCAAAGGGATTTGTCAAAGGCTCTGATGGCGAAAGTAAGCTGTTGCATGTTGTCGGCCAACGTTGGCAGGTCTCACCGGCTAGCGATGATTTTGAACCTGCTGTGATCTGTATTGGGATCAAACAACAGCTAAAACAGGCCGAAATTGAGGACTTAGCGCTTAGTTTATGAATGACGGCGGTCTCGCTGTTTTAGGGCCGCTAACCCAGGCTAAGCCTGAAATTTGTCTAGCTGATTGTACACTGTTTTGAAACGACTCCAAGTTACCCCCAAAGGCTGGCTTGATTTTTTGACTATTTGGTCCATTATCAAGTCACTCAATTTGGGAGGTACTCATGAGAAAAGCTTTATTACTAGGTGCTGCAATCCTTGTCGGCACGGCATCTTTCGCATCTGCGGAAACTATGCGTTGGGCAAGAGCAGGGGATTCTTTAACCCTTGATCCACATGCGCAAAACGAAGGTCCAACATCGGCCATGGCCCATCAAATGATGGAGCCGCTAATTATGCGGGATATGACTGGTGCGCTTGTGCCTGCGTTGGCAACTGAATGGGGTCCAAGTGCGGATGATCCAGAAATTTGGTCATTCAAGCTACGCGAAGGCGTAACATTCCATGACGGTGCTGAATTCGACAGCTCTGAT
>CAJQQJ010000229.1 GCA_905480445.1 uncultured Alphaproteobacteria bacterium
CCATCGAAATTCTCCAAGACCTTGTTACCTTTCCAACGGTTAGCCGTGACAGCAACATGGATCTAATTTCATATGTTCAAGAGCTTTTAGAAGGCTTCGAGATTGCTTCATCGCTGACCTTCAACGATGAAAAGACTAAAGCCAATCTTCATGCCATCGTCGGACCTGCCGACGTCCCTGGTGTCATGCTCTCTGGACACACCGATGTAGTACCGATTGATGGCCAAGACTGGAGCCAGGATGCCTTCACACTGACAGAAAAAGACGGTCTGTTGTACGGGCGTGGCAGTGCGGACATGAAGGGTTTCATCGCATCAGTCCTCGCGTCAGTGCCAGCCATGGTCGCTGCTGAGCTTAAGCGTCCAATACACTTGGCTTTTTCCTACGATGAAGAAATAGGTTGTATTGGTGTACGACGCATGATTGATGTATTGGCAAATTCTCCCGTTAAGCCGGCCTTTTGCATCATAGGCGAGCCAACAGAGATGCAACCCGCCATCGCTCACAAAGGTAAGACCGGCATGAACTGCATCTGCACCGGTGTTGAGTCTCATTCCGCCTTGGCCCCTTTTGGATTGAACGCCATTTACCTCGCTAGCGAAATGATCACAGAGATCCGCAAAATTCAGGATGATATTATCGCGACTGGCGCTCGAGACAACGATTACTCAGTGCCTTATTCCACTCTCCACGTTGGCGTCATCAAGGGCGGCACAGCGCTCAACATTGTACCCAATGAATGCCGTTTCAAATTCGAGATCCGCAATGTAAAAGCCGAGCAGCCCGGACCGATTGTCGAGAAACTAAAGGCAGCGGCGCAAGTAATCACAGACAGGTACAAAGCGGGCTTTGCCGATGCCAATGTCGAAGTCGAGATCTTCAACGAATACCCAGCACTCAACACCGAACCGGAGGACGAGATCGTGCTGTTCGTCAAATCCCTAACAGGGGCCAACGGCCACACCAAAGTTTCCTTTGGCACTGAAGGTGGCCTATTCCAAGAACGCCTTGGCCTGCCCACCGTCGTCTGCGGCCCCGGCTCCATGTCTCAAGGTCACAAGCCAGATGAGTTCATTGCAAAAAGTGAACTCGAAAAGTGTGATGTCTTTTTAGAACGGTTGATTGAGCGGTTGATCTAAATTGATGCAGTTTCGAGCAGAAAACCGACCACCACCAAACATTCCTTACCTATCGCTCATAGTAAAAAATGATGCGTTGGAGAGGCTAGAAATTAACGACGTTGAGTTAGCAACGGAGTTACTCAACACTAATGAGTGTTACTATGGGACGGGCTTGGTAATCTATGGCCCATTCTTTGGAGCTGAAGCGTTAGAGGTGGCTATCTTGACTTTGACCAACAAAGGAATGGAATATTGGGATGACTTCTTTGATTTTCAAGTTGATGTTCCAGACTGGGCAGTGCTGTCAGTTACCTCCAGCCACCCCTTATAAGCCACTACCAGTCCAACAACCGGTAACTCAATCCTAACATCAAACCGAAACCTACCGCCGACTTCCTCTTCGAAGCTTTCACCGCCTGGAAGCAGGAATTTGGGCAGAGGCAGGCCCAGGAATGACCAGCGGCGGGGAATGAGGTAGAGACGGCTGTCTTTCACGACCGTCGCTAGGCCAACGGTCATTGGTCCGAACCGTTCTGTTACCAAACCCGCATATCTTCCGGTTCCTAGAGCCTGGAATGAGAAGAATTTCTTACCGCCAAAATCGCGTTGCCAGCCCTCCCCCTTTTCAGTTGGTGTGAAAGATACCGTAACGTCGATGGCATCTGTGGCTTTCGGAAATCCGTTAAACCAGGCTACCAGCGAGGCCAATAGACCCTTCCCACGAATGACCTGTGCTTGCCCTCGCCATTGACTGGTACTTTGCTCTGAGTGCAACTGTTGAACCTTGGCTGGCAGATCAGAAAAAGCGGAACCTAGCGCGGCTTGATAAAGCGTGCCTTTCATATCCTCAGAACTCCTAACACCGTGAAAAATCGACCGATTGACAAAAGCTCGCTCATAGTCTGCGAGATCCAGCTCGTTGGTCGCGGGCCTCGCCCCCGGCCTCAGTTGCGCACCCTCCAACCATTTCCTAACGACCGTCTCAACCGCCATAGAAGGAATGTAAGGTCCATCGTCGCCTTCTGCCAACATATGCCAGCTTTTCGTGACGATTTCATCTCTTCTGTTTCCCGTAACCTCAACAAACATACCACCGCGGTGCTCACCGTTTTTCATCTTATTGAGAACTCGGTAGCAAAGCGGTGCCAGAGGCGCGAGTGACGGTAAGCGCAGCCCGCTCCGCAATTTGGCTAGCAGATTAAGCAAGCGATGGAGAGATTCAGGAACAGGGCCAGCACCAATCCAAATGTCTTCCACAGAAGGGTTTGCCAAAGGGAGAAGCTGTAGGTCTGGGACATCGACAAGCGAAAAATGGATGGAGTTGAGCGGCAACATTCCAGGAGGTGCTACGGTGTAGCGCATAGACTCTGTTAGGCCTTTGGCAATTGTCATCTTGCCTTTTCTTGTCAGTTTGACCGGACTTCCAGCATAGCCAACGACGGCCCGCATGACGTTCATCCCGACACCAGCAAAAGGTGACGGCGCAATTCCGCCTTTTATCGACAGTGGTGTCATGTCTTTCGAGAGCTCATTGACCACTGCAGCCGTCAGCACAGGAAAAGAACTAACACCTGAGAGGATAACGAGACCAGCGGACTTTGCCTGCACATCAAACTGTGAAACGCCTACAACGAAGTCAGCTGCATCGGCTAAATCTAGATAATGGACTTTCGCTTTTAGACAGGCCTCAATCACAGAGTAAGGATCGTCCCCATAGCCCTGAAAAGGCCCGGAAGCATCGACCAAGATATCGGGGTTTTCAGTTTCCAAAAATGAGACAACGAGCGAACGATCAATGGCGATAGGAACCAAGGTTGCCTGTCCATCAATCTTTCGACAAAAAGCTTCTGCTTTTTCTCTCGATCGACCAGCGATCAGAATAGTGAGTTCTGGCAAATCAGAGAGTAACGCAGCCAAGCGCCCGCCAAAGACACCATAACCGCCAAGAATTAGAATTTTCATCAATCAGTTCCTGCTTTCAGCTTACAGTTGGGCGCTTGCATATGGAATTCAACGGCCAACCTTTGCGACAAAAGTGTCGGTTCCATTTTTGTTAACACACTATTCGATTTAGCGCGGATGATTTTAATTCTCTTGCGGTAAGCTTGCAGGCCTTATAGTTTTTTTGAAAGACCTAAACACCCAAAGGACCTCCCATGCCGCAATCTGGTGCACAGTTGCTCGTTCAGCGTTTGAAAGAAGCTGGCGTCGAAACGCTCTTTTCACTTTCTGGTAACCAGATCATGCCTGTCTACGATGCCTGTATCGATGGTGGGATTGATATCATTCATGTCCGCCATGAATCAGCTGCCGTTTTTATGGCCGATGCCTATGCGCAAGTGACAGGAAAACTGGGCGTGGCAATGGCAACGGCAGGACCAGGTTTCGGCAACGCTATCTCTCCTGTTTTCTCAGCGCAAATGAACGAAAGCCCGATACTTTTGTTGAGCGGTGATTCTCCTGTTGGCCTTGATGGTTTGGGTGCTTTCCAGGAAATGGATCAGTGCTCGATGATCGCGCCGGTCGTTAAGTCAACAAGGCGCCCCAAAACACCGACAGAACTCTGTGAAGCCTTCGACCAAGCATTAGTTACTTCTCTTTCCGGCCGCCACGGCCCAACACACATTTCACTCGCTTTTGACGTCCTCAATCAAGAAGCGGTGAACCCTGCGACCCAACAAGCCCTTCCCTCTAAGGCGCTCTCGACAGCTGATGCACTTCATGTAGCAGATGCGATTGCAGCTGCTGAACGCCCGATCATCTTTACGGGACCCATGCTCAATGAAGGACGGGGTAAGCAAGAGCTCGCTGCCCTGCGCGAAACCTTCTCCATTCCTGTGATTAATCTTGAAAGCCCTCGTGGGCTTCGGGACCCTTCATTGGGTACTTTCGTGAAATTGATGAAGGACGCTGACCTGGTTGTTTCCATCGGCAAGGAACTCAATTTCACAACTGGTTTCATGAAGGCACCGACTTTGTCTGAAAATGTGAAGGTCATTGCTATTGATCCTGACGCATCAATTCTAAAGAAAACCAGAGAACGGATTGGTTCAAAACTGCAAACTGCCGTCGAAGCGGATCCAGCACCTGCAGCTCAAGCTCTGGCTGCCGCGGGTAAGAAGCACAATAACGGCGAATGGCTCGCCGCGGTTACAAAAGCTGTTACAAATCGCAAAGTCGCAGCACTTCCCGAAAATGAGTTCAACTCAAAAGGCTTGGCGCTAGCTTTGAAGGCCAAGCTGGAAGCAATCGACGATCTCGTTTTGGTTTGTGATGGAGGTGAAATTGGGCAATGGGTGCAGGGTTTCTGCCCAACTACTGTCCGGATCATCAATGGCATGTCTGGTGCTATCGGCGGTGCGATCCCCTACGCTCTCGGCGCTAAGGTGGCCAACCCCAAGGCGACGGTCGTTGCCTTGATGGGTGACGGCACAGCGGGCTTCCACTTCCCCGAACTGGACACAGCGGCACGCGCTGGTCTGGCTTTTGTGGCTATCGTCGGCAACGACGACAAATGGAATGCGGAAGTTGAAATCCAAAAACGCGATTACGGCCCTAACCGTGTCTTTGCATGCGAGCTCAGCGCCGATGCGCGCTACGACTTAGGAGCCGCAGCTTTTGGCTGCAATGGTGCCTTGGCTAACTCAGCGGAAGAGTTCAATGCTGCTTTCGATGCAGCAGTATCAGCCAACCAACCCAGCCTGATTAATGCTCGCATTGAGGGCTACGCCGCCCCAGTCTACTTGGATGATTAGATGACAACCCTTAGGGTCAAAATCTGGCGCGGTAATGAAAATGAAGAAGGTGAGTTTCAAACCTTCGACGTGCCAGCGCGCGAGAACCAAACAATACTGGATGTGGTGACCGAGGTTCAACGGGTTCAGGAACCTGGTCTCTCTTATCGGTTTGCCTGTCGTGTCGGTGTTTGTGGATCTTGCGCTATGACAGTTAACGGCAAACCGCGCTGGACTTGTAGAACCCATATTAATGCCGTGGCAAAAGACGGTGAAATCACCATCGAGCCTTTGCGCAACATGCCTGTCATAAAAGACCTGACTTGTGACATGACCGAATTCTTTCAGAAGTGGCAAAAGGCTGGCGGTAAGTTTGACGGCACGATCACTCGCAAAGATCCAGTTGCGACTTTGCCGCCGTCAGATCTTAAAAGGCAGAAAGCGGATGCCGGTATTGAATGTATCAACTGTGCTGTCTGCTACTCGGCTTGCGATACAGTCAATTGGGATAGCGACTACCTTGGCCCTGCCGCGCTCAACCGAGCCTGGACTTTGGTCAACGATGAACGGGCTGCCAATCGTCAAGAAGTATTGGACAAAGCAATAGGCGATAGCGGTTGTAGCTCCTGCCACTCTCAAGGCAACTGTACAGCTGCTTGTCCTGTGGGGCTTAGCCCGTCTCAATCCATTCACGGTTTGAAACGCATGTCGCTGCTCTCTTTCCTTGGGAAAGGCATCTGACATGGATCGTAAACTCTATATCCTGCAAAGGCTAACTGCCCTTGTTCTTTTACCACTCATCATTGGCCATTTGATCGTCATCCTCTACGCCATCAAAGGTGGCCTCACATCTGCTGAAATTTTGGGGCGGACACAGGGATCACTGTGGTGGGGGTTGTTCTATGGTCTCTTCGTGGTTTCTGTCGCTGTTCACGCGCCTATTGGTCTCAGGAATATTCTGAAAGAATGGACACCGCTAAACAATCAGACAAGTTCAGTCGTTTCATTCCTTTTCGGCCTCCTATTGCTGATATTGGGATCGAAAGCTTTGGTCGGAGTAATCTTCTAATGGCTATCTCCAATAAAAATGCACGAGGCCATACTTCCTACTGGGCATCGATAGGCCACCGTCTGTCTGGCTTAGCTCTAGCAGCCTTCATCCCTTTCCATTTTCTCGTGCTCAGCTTAGCCGTCAATGACAGAACTTCTTTGGACGGCCTGTTGTCGCTTGCTGACCAGCCTCTGTTCAAAATAGGCGAATGGGGTCTGGTTGTATTGCTGGTCATTCATATGGCCTTTGGTATTCGCGTCTTGATCCTAGAGCTTGTGCCATGGCGACATGGTAAAGACGGCCGCACAAACCTCGTTTGGGTCGGTGTTATCGCAGCGATCATGATTGGCATCTATTTCCTTGTAAGGGCCTTTTGATGGAAATCGAACATATCAAAACCGATGTCCTCATCCTTGGCGCTGGTGGCGCAGGCCTTTTCGCAGCACTACACGCCAAACAGGCCAATCCTGACCTAGATGTCACCATTGCCTCTAAAGGATTGCTCGGCAAGTCTGGCTGCACACGTATGGTGCAGGGTGGTTACAACGTTGCACTAGGGCCAGGTGATTCGGTCGAACGCCACTTCATGGATACGATCGAGGGAGGCAAATGGCTGCCAAGGCAAGACATTGCTTGGACCCTGATTGAAACTGCCGTTGAACGTGTGCAGGAACTCGAAAACGAGCTAGGCTGCTTCTTTGATCGTAACCCCGACGGCAATCTTCACTTCAAGGCCTTTGCCGGTCAGACCTACGACCGTACCGTTCATAAATCAGACTTGACCGGCATCGAAATCATTGGTCGCTTGATGGAACAGGTCTGGGCACTGGACATCAATCGCCTGGAAGAACACAGAGCAATCGAGTTGGTTCCCGCCAAAGACGGTTCAGGTATCGCTGGCGTGTTAATGATTGACGTTCGAACCGGTGGTTACCGCTTCGTTCAAGCTCAGACTGTCATGCTCGGCACCGGTGGCGGGCCTTCCATGTATCGCTACCATACACCCTCGGGTGACAAGACCTGTGACGGTCTTGATATGGCGCTGAGATACGGCCTCAAGTTGCGTGATATGGAAATGGTGCAGTTCCATCCCACGGGGCTGCTTGGCGGCCCCGACACGCGCATGACAGGCACAGTGCTTGAAGAAGGCCTGCGTGGTGCGGGCGGTTGGTTGGTCAACGGTGAGGGTGAGCGTTTCATGGAGCGTTATGATCCGAAGCTGGAACGAGCAACACGCGATATCGTCAGCCGTTCGATTTATTCCGAAATGCGTGAAGGCCGGACGACACCACAAGGCGGCATCTACATCCATATGGAACACATGGGACCTGAAAAGGTTGAAGCCATGTTTCCGGGCATGGTCAAACGCTGCGCTGACTGCGGTTTCTCTCTACCGCGCAACGAAGTCGAGATTGTACCGACGGCTCACTACCTGATGGGCGGTGTCGAATTCGAATGCGATGCCTCAACAGTTAGCCCAGGTCTTTATGCTGCAGGAGAGGATTGTGGTGGTGCGCATGGTGCAAACCGGCTTGGCGGGAATGGTGTTGCAAACTCCACGGTGTTTGGCGGGATAGCCGGTGATTCTATGGCCGCATTCATTGCCAAAGAAGGCATTCTTCGCGATCCCGACACAAGCATGATAGACCAAGCAATAGCCCGCTGTGAAAAGCCCTTCTCCGTTAAAGGTGGCAACTGTCACGAACTGCGCGAGAAGCTTTCCAACACAATGTGGGACCAGGTCGGCATTCTCCGCAATGAGAAAGATCTAGAAGCTGCTCAAGAAACGCTGAAGACTTATCAGGCTGAGCTGTCAGATATTGGGATACCCATCGAGGATCGGCGTTTCAATCTGACTTGGCACGACAGGCTCAACATGGATTCACTTATGTCCATGTCTGAGGTTATCACTGTCGCTTCCTTAGCCAGAGAAGACAGCCGAGGTGCCCATTTCAGAGAAGACTTCCCTGAGACAGGTGACCTCGACAAAACAAACTACACTCAGATTTACCTCCAGGGCGAGGAATTGAAACTGGAGACCCCTCCTGTTGAATTCACACACGTTTCCCCTGGCAACACTTTGATCAAGGAGTAAGACATGATCTCCAATCAAACCATTGAGCAAGCGGCCTATGAAATCATGGGTCGGGCTGCGATCGATATTCCAGACGATTATCTCTCTGGCATCAAGGGCATGGTCAACACGGAAGAAGGTGATCTATCAGCTTTTGTCCTTGGCGCTATGCTCGAGAACTACGAGGCAGCAACCGAAGATCGTCGGCCAATGTGCGCCGACACTGGCTTGCCGCGTTACTACATCAAGGTTGGTAATGAGGCCAAATTTGATGGCGGTTTTATTGGCTTGGAACGCGCTCTACGTTCAGCAACCGCCAGAGCAACCCATGATGTACCCCTAAGGCCCAACCGTGTTCATCCACTTTGGCGCACTGACCATAACAACAATTGTGGCCTCAACTCGCCAGAAGTCGAATGGTCCTTTGAGCCCGACGCCGATTGGATCGATATTACGACTGTCCACAAGGGCGGTCTTTTTGGATCAGACTACCGCATGCTCTTTCCTGGTGACGGTATCGATGGCATCAAGCGCTTCTTCTTAGATACCTTGATTGCCTTCGGAAAACGCGGCCTCGCATGCCAACCAGCCATCGTTGGCATAGGTCTCGGCGGTTCCAAGGACATCTGCATGGTACTTGGCAAACAAGCCGCTTGCCTTAGAACTGTTGGGGACAAAAACCCAGACCCCAAAGTCGCGGAACTTGAAGCCGAGCTAAAAGAGCTCGGCAACTCAATCGGTATGGGTGCTATGGGATTTGTTGGCTCGTCAATGGTTGTCGATTGCCACATCGAATGTGGCTTTACACACACCGGCGGCATGCCAATCTCTATCCATACCTTCTGTCTGTCGTCTAGGCGTGCAACGGCCCGCCTTCACGCCGACGGCACGATAGAACACCGCACTGACCCACAATGGTTTACCCCTTACATGAGACGGGAGGGCATCGAATGGTCGAACGACGCAAGCTCAAAAAAGTCAGCCTAAACATTCCGGCAAGTGCAGAAGATATTGCGGCACTTGAATTAGGGTCGATTGTTTTTCTCAGCGGCGTTGTCTACACGGCCCGCGAAGGTGTGTACAAGCGTGTACTAGAAGACCGTGAACAGATACCGGCGAATCTTACAGCCGTTTCCAACGCTAATTTCCATTGCTCCCCTGCCGCGGCTCCTGACGGCAAGGGTGGATATCGGATTGGTGGTGTCACTGCGACGGCATCCTTTAGATTTTCCAAATGGATGGCCGACTGGCTAGACTTGACTGGCACCAAGATTGTGATCGGAAAAGGTGGCATGTCCGCTGATGATTACAAAACTGTTCTGGCACCTAGAGGTGCTGTCTATTTGACGACGGTTGGTTACGGCACTGGGGCCCTCTTAGGCCGGGGTGTCAAGGGTGTACGAGATGTCCTTTGGCTCGATGAAATGGGTATTGCCCAGGCCATGTGGCAGTTCGAAGTCGAAAACTTCGGGCCATTTCTAGTAGATTCAGATCTCGAAGGAAACTCGTTGTTCGCAGAACAAGGAGAGCTAGTGAACCAGAATATTGAGAAGCTCTATGAAGGGCTAAAACCTCCTGCTCTGCACCGCTACGGCGAGACGGGTGATCGAAAGAAGGAAGTTATTTAGCTTTGAAATCCGCGTGAGGACTTGAAGCTACAGTGACGCCATAGTCTATTGTTGGGCTGTCAATTGACTCAAATGCGAACGTCCAGCAATTGGTGGGATTACTTGCGAATACTCTATTTATAGCTTTTATACTTAAACGAAGATTTATTTATACTTTTTCATAAGAAAAGTCATGTTTTTCCGACTCGGGACTTGCAAAAGCTGAAATATGAAGTAAAAAAGGCGGCAGTATCTGAAGCGCAAAAAGATACTGCCGCCGAAGAGCCACTCTCCGGTTAAGAAGAGTAGACTTTGACTTTAGGTTATGTTGATAGTATGCGCGCCGTTACCAAAAGAGCGCCATCTATCAACTTCACCGATAAGAACAAGGGTAGACAGCATCTCCAATGACGCTTCTTCCTCTTGTGAAAATTTACAAACAAATAATATCAAACATACTCGAAGCCATCAGCCGCTCAGCACTATACTGCGAGCAACTTTATCCAAAAATTGTGTTTCGACCGTTACCGGTCGTGCGCTTCGAGTTGTAGTCAATGTTAAACCCGATATTGTTCTTTTTATTAGGCGGGCTTTTACGTCAATTCAATATAAGCGAATCTAGTTGAAATTTTGCGTTCAACAACACCCATATTTAGTAGTAATCGGTCTTTTTTGGGTGAAAATATCAGTATTTTCCAATTAAATTTAAGAACCAGCCATAATCATCTTGGTCGATTCGCATTAAATCATCTGAGAAGCGCGAGAAATTAAACCCACCACCCAGTTTGACATTCTCTCCAAAGTGACGGTAAACGCCGACTAGACCGCCGAAACGGGCATTTTCAACAGGTGCTAGATAGAGAGCGCGGCCTTCCGCCAAAGCATCCCATTGGTCAAGCAAGTGGAAATCCATCCGAATAACACCCAAGTGGGCCTCTGCGCTGAACCAGTCGTCGCTTGTTCTTGACGTTGTTTGTTCGCCATATTTGAAACCATACTTGCCGCCCAGCGTGAGGTAGCGATTGAGATTAACAGCGACATCGGCTGACAAAGCGTGAGCTCTTTGCTTGTAATTAGAAGTATTGTCGTCACTGTTGATCTGCTGAGATGGCGGCAGATCATGCAGGAACCGGTATTTGGCCATGAAATTCACATGATCGTTGTTAACTGGCCGGTGAACCAAACTTACAGAACTCTCTACGAATTCGCCGTCAAATGTGCCAAAGGCATCTTGATCTGATTGACTGAGTGCGGCGGCGGCTCGTACTTGTAACTTCCAACCCTCGTCAATT
>CAJQQJ010000230.1 GCA_905480445.1 uncultured Alphaproteobacteria bacterium
CGAACACGACCATACAATTCCACTGACTTCATCCTCGCCCTCTGACAAAACAGAGAGCTTAACACTGGCGGACTTTTACTCCGGCCACAGCAGAAATATTCCGCCGCTTCAGTGGTGGATTATTGCACCGGCGTTCTCAGGATAAAGATGATCAAAAACTTGACGCTTGCCGTGCTGTGTTGCCTGGTCGTTGCTGGCTGTAGCCAAGCCAAACCAAAGAAATATGTCAGTCTGGCAAACCTTGCTGCTTTTGAAAAGAAGGCACCAACGGCCAGTTGTAAGACGCTGGGCGATTGGTTCTTTACCACTAACGGCGTCATTGAAGGGCGCTACCAATCCCGCGCTGGCATAGCTGAATTCATGAAGAACCCTTCCGAAGGCTCGTTAGAAAAGGCTATGGCAAAAGCCAAGGCTCATTCGGCTTTGATGAAGATTGCGGCACAAAAAACCAAAGTCACCATCGACAAGAATTTGGCAAGCCGTTGCTCTGGTAACGAGTACATGGGCTGGCGGGAAAAGGTCTAAGGTAAGCCTATTCCTGGTTAAACCAATTCCACAACTGGTCCCAGAGTTGCTCATTGCCACGTCTGAAGGCGCTCTGGTGACCAACGGCGGAGACGCCAAGTTCTGAAGGTTTTTGCATGACTATTTCGCTTGGTGCTTTGGTGTAGCAGCGCAAAATGTCTGGAGCCGTCTCTTGGTTGGCAATGGGGTCATCTGAGTAGATCCAGGACTTGACCGGCGCGGTGACTTCGTCAAAGAAATGTGGACGCAGCGAAGATTTCAATTCGCCCTCGTAGTAGCTCGGGTTGTGGCACCAACGTCTCCAGGTCGTGAAAACTCCTTCAGGCAGCGCCATACCCTTCCAACCAAAATCACTGGGGATGTAGCCCTTCAGACGAAGCCCAATCGGGCCATGTATCCACCAAAAATACAACTCGAACAGATTAAAAGAGAGTGGGTGCTTGCGCCAATAGCCACTGCCGACACAAACGAAGGCATGCTTCTCAATCAGGTCGTGGTTGTGCATAAAGCCCGCAAAATGGCCGCCGACAGAGTGAGCCAAATGATAGATCGGCAAACCGCTGGCTTGAGCAGAGAGAGTATCGAGAGCAGCTGGCATATCGAGACGGCCCCAATCTGTATACTCAATGCCACAGTCCACGAGACTAGCCGGTGCTGAACCACCAATGCCGCGATAGTCAAAGAGCATGACAAGCGCACCCATCGCAGCATAGTGGCTGGCGACATGGCGGTAGAACTCTTTGGGGAAACCGGTTCCTCCGGATATGAGAACAGCGCAATTTGGGGCAGGTGGGCGATAAAAAGTGCCACTCAGTTCATAATTGTCTGAGGCGGAAAATATAACTGGTTCAATCTCAATTTCTGGGGCTTTGGTCATTTAGCGGCGAACGTCACTTTGAATGAGGTTGGTGCTCTAAATTCCCAACCAAAAAACTCGGGCTGGCTACTAGGAACTAGTCGAATATCGTCCAGCATCTCAAACAAGACGTCCAACATAATTTCCATTTGCGCATTGGCGAACCATTTACCGGCACAAAAGTGAGGCCCAAAACCGAAGCTCGCAATCGTTGATGGTTTGCGTGACATGTCGAATTCATCCGCATGGTCAAAGACCGCAGGATCGCGGTTGGCGGAGGCCAAGACTGAAGAGATGGAAGCGCCCTTCGGGACAACGATGCCGCCGACCTCAAAGTCTTCAACAGGGGAACGGCCTTGTGTGCCAATAGGTGCAATCCAACGCACGCCTTCTTGGACGGCTCGCGTGATCCAGCTTTTTGGATCATCGCGTAAAGTCGCCAGTTGAGCAGGGTTTTGCAGCAAACCAAATAGGGTGTTTGCAGCCCCGTGCCCTGGTTCCTGCATGCCGCCTAGCAAGGTGACATAGACAGAAGGCAGAATGAAATCACGGCTACGAACTTGACCTTCTGGCATAGAGTGGCGCAATAGGTGCGACAGAGGCGAATTGTCCGCTTCGGTTTCCAAACGAGTCAGGATTGGGTCGAGAACTGCCTCAATTTGGGCTTTGGTATCATCACAAATCTTAGTTCGCTCTGGATCTCTACCAAAATTGATGGCCCCCATGGCAAGGCCATGAAACCAGTCCATCAAGACATCAGATCCGATTTCACCCAGCCCAAAAGTTTTGGCCAAACAGAGCACGGAAACAGGTTCGAAAAACTCAGACATCAATTCAGCCTGTCCAGCATGGCGGAACCGTTCGATGTGTTGCTTGGCAATCGGGCGAGCTAATTCCTCAATATAGGAGGCGACTTTGGCTGGCATGTAGTGAGCTGCCAGCCCCTTGCGTAGTTCCTTGTGAACGGCACCGTCGGTATGAATAATCGCAGGAGAGCCAAAGTGGCGAACCACTGGTGCATCATCATCTTCGGCAGAAAAGATTGCTGGATTGTTGGAGACGATGTTCACGTCTTCCCAACGGGTCGCGAGCCAGGAGTTGATAGCGGGTACAAAGGCGACCGGTGTTTCTTCCCGCAAGCGTTGGTAAATGGGGTAGGGGTCGCTCTCTAGAGCTTCAACGGTGATAGTTTCTGCAAAAATAGCCATCTAATTCTGCTCCTTTTTCCGATTTCGACTTAATAGGCTGCCGACACTAAATCCGGCAGAGTGACCAATTCGGCTTCTGGTTCTTAGTACTGGTGTATTGCGCGAAACGTCGCTGGTGGCTTCACGTTTCAGAATATAGATCCCTGAGAGAATGATGATCGCTGTGCCGAGATAGGTCTGCCAGTCAGGGTACTCGCCGAATATCAAAATGCCAAACAAGGCCGCCCATATGATCTGTGAATATTGCATTGGGGCTACGACCATCGCATCGGTGCGTGAATAGGCTGTGATCAAGCACAGCATTGCCAACAGAACTAACCCAGATACTACGGCAAACATTCCTAAATCACCTATGGGAACGGGGACGTAGACGAAGGGCATGATGAGGGCCATTAGTACGAGGTTAGTCATCATTGGATAGAGAACTAAAACGATTCTGCGTTCATCTTTACCAATTTTGCGGACGATAATTGAGTTGAAGGCCCCAGTAAGCGCGGAAAACAAAGCAGCGAAATGACCAAGTTCCAGTTGGCTAGCGCCGGGCCTCAGAACGACTAGCACCCCTATCAATCCAGCCAGCACAGCCAGGCCTCGACGCATACGAATGGTTTCACCCAGCATTGGAACAGCCAGAACTGTTATCACAAGCGGTGAAGCAAATAGTATGGCGTAAACTTCGGATAAAGGCAGATGTGTGAAAGCATAGAAAGCGCAAACAGCTGAAAGAGCGCCGCTGGTGCTGCGTAAAAGCACCCACCAAGGATGGACGGGCTGTAAGGTGCCGGGCTCAGGGTCGCGCATCAGTACGATTGTAATGAATGGGAAGCTTAACAAGGCCGAGAAAAACAGGATTTGAAAGGGCGAGTAACTCGCACCCAACAGCTTGATAAAAATATCATGTGTCGAGAAGATAGCAAAGGCGGCGAGACCAAACAATGCACCTGAATTGATTGGTAGACGAGAGAAGGCGGATTTCACCGGGGATGCTTTCTTGGGGAATGTTACTAAGTTGTTATCATAAGAATTTTTCTTCTGCTAGGCTTGAAAGTAGTCAAACCTTCTTGCGATTTTGTATGCGTTTCATTCAGCTCTCAAAATCTCGTTGTTTACTCCTACGTTGTGAGACCATAAGGATAATAGGAAGTGAATAAGGTTGGAAGGTTGCTATGGCTGGTGCTGCGAGAAACCGGGCGGGTGGACGAAAAGCCCGCGCTGAGCAAACTGCGACGGCTGATGCCCTCAATGCAATGAGCAAGGGCACACCGATTGAGGCCGTGTTTAAGCCTTTAAGCGACCAATCGGTGCAACGTATCCATGATGCCGCTTTAGATTTACTCGAGCAGGTTGGTATGGCGACACCAACACCGCGCGTAATCGAGATCGCGCTTTCCCATGGATGCAAGTTTTCTGAAAAGGGCAGGTTGCTTTTCCCACGTGGGTTGGTCGAGGAAATGACCGCAGTCGCGGCCAAGAACTTCACTGTTCATGGCCGCAATGCAGAGTTTGATTTTCAGGCCAAAAATGGTCACTTGAATTTCTGCACTGGGGGTGCGGCTGTCAAAATGGTGGATATTGACTCACACCAGTACAGACCAAGCACTCTACGTGACCTCTATGACCTGGCGCGATTGTGCGACAGACTAGAAAACATCCAATGGTTCA
>CAJQQJ010000231.1 GCA_905480445.1 uncultured Alphaproteobacteria bacterium
AATGAATTCACTCGTGAAAACAATCCGCTGGAGTGCGGGTTAGCCGGTTACTGTTCGACCGATGGATCCGTTGACTATCTTGGCCTCAAAGCCTTGCAGAAAATCAAGAGCGAAGGGATTCAGCGTAAAATGCGAGGTGTCTTTTTTGGCGGTGGGCCTGGACCTGCAGTTAGCAAACCTTGGCCTGTAATGATTGATGGGCAACAAGTCGGCCAGATTACAACAGGGATCTATTCACCTCGATTCAAACAGAACGTTGGCCTGTCCATGATTGATAGGGGACATTGGCAACCTGGTACCGACGTGACAGTGCTCTCATCCGATGGGGAGTTACGAGTGGGTAAAGTTTGTGCTTTACCCTTTGCGGCTTAAATATTTTCTTGCCAAAAAGACACTTCAATGAGAACGTTCAAAGACTGAGTATAAAGGAGAACTGTCATGGCAATGGTAACCAGCCGCATCACGGGCAAAGATTATGATGTTGATGAATGGACGTTGCGCGTGGACCTTGCTGCTGCTTTTAGGTTAGCGGCTAGAAACAATTGGCATGAAGGTGTTGCAAACCATTTTTCTGTAGCAGTCAGCGACGATGGTAAGAAGTTTCTGCTTAATCCTCGTTGGAAGCATTTCTCGCACATCCGTGCCAGTGATCTCTTACTCGTAGATGTTGATGACAAAGAAACAATGAACCGACCTGACGCGCCAGACCCTTCGGCCTGGTGTATTCACGGTGCCGTTCATGCAAAGGTGCCTCAGGCTCGTGTTTTGCTCCATTGCCATCCAGACTATGCGACAGCCTTGTCTGGGTTGAAAGACCCGTCAATCAAGCCGATAGATCAGAACACAGCGCGGTTTTACAATCGCATGGCCATCGACACGAAGTTCGGTGGTCTCGCTGATGAAGCTGAAGAAGGCGTGAGAATTGCCAAAGCTTTTGGCAACTACGGTACTATGATGATGGGCAACCACGGCGTCTCTGTCGCAGGGCGGTCAGTGGCTGAGGCCTTTGATGAACTCTACTATTTGGAGCGAGCTGCGAAGACAATGATTCTTGCTTACTCGACAGGGCAACCTTTATCGGTTCTTGATGATGAAATGGCAGAGAAGACAGCGGCCGGATGGGACGAATTCAGAGAATCTGCTTTTGCTCACTTTGATGAAATGAAGGCTATTCTCGACCGTGAAGACCCAACCTACCGCGAATAATCAAGCAGGAACTATTCTCGCGAAAATTGCTTGAGCTGGTGTTGTGGAGCTGAGCTCAAGCTCGCCTGCGTCTTCCGCTAACAAGACTTCGCGCGAACCTAGAGTTACGCCGCCACTACCAGACCATTCTCCACCCAGTGTAAAGACGAAGCAAAACTCACCGTCTTTCAGTTCCGTTGAGACCTGGTCAACAACGCGGCATTCGGCGATTTGCCATTTTGGGCGACGCGCCATAACGTTCACAACTCGAACAGGACCATCAAGAGGACTACCCATTGGTGCAAGCTCAGTGTCAAAACCGAAGGGCTTTAAGGGCATGAGATTGTGTGAGTTATCTCCGAAATCCAAGTTCAAACCGTTGCCTTCGATCAGAGTGATCCGACGATCAGCACTAGGGAAAGAGGAGAATGGGCCATCTTCCACTATTGGTGCCATCGAAAATCTGAGGTCGAACGTATCATGCGTGGAGCCTTCTGGAGACATGAACAGATCTGCTGTTGTGCCTTTGCCGTTCTTCCAGGGTTTGATTTGATAATCGCTGTCAGTTAGGTGCGTAAGTTTCACTAGTTAATCTATCTGCTTTGGAAGGAAAGACGTATCCATCCAGTATCGACTGTTTATGTTCTTGTCGATAAAAACGGTGACTTCCTCCTGATTTAAGTAGGGTTTCGGATCGTACCAAAAATTATCACTGCGAAACAATCGCACGCTGGCCGTTTTGGGGTCAAACCATTGGGCGTAAATGACAAAAGGGTGGCGACCGTTAACACGGTAAGATTGGTTGATGGAAACATCTGTGATGCGCGCTGGTATTGGCCGTCCGACCCGTCGCAAGTTGTTTCGTTTTCTCTCTTTCAGGCGTGGAACAATAATGAAGCCAAGTCCGATTGAGAAAAATATAGACCCAATGAACCAGAATATTATCGGACCTAGCCACAGCGGCAAAAATTCTTTTATCTGTGCTTTTGTCGGGTCTGCCTCGTCGTAGGCAACTTGAACCCATTCACCAGGCGAGAAGCTAGGAGGAGAGCTGGAGAAACTCGACGTGAATTGATGCTCGGTGCCTGCGCTGTCTTTGAACCGAACAACCGGTCGGTAAGTCGAATTGCCCTTGCTGGAACGGCTGCCCTGCAGCTCTATAACTTCACCTTCGGTAATCATTGCTTCATTCAGGAAACCCTGAGTGACTTGATACCAAACAAATCCAGCAACAATCGACGCCAGACCAACGAAGGTAAAGATATGAGAAATGAATTTTGTGGCTTTCATCTATCTGTCCATAAAGGATCGAAAGCCATTTGTTAAATTCAGTCTACCGATGGGCGCGTGAAGTTACCTGTTTTGGGATCTAGAACCCAAAGCTCACCAGATAAGATGTCGAACCAAGCGCCATGCAATGATAGGCGTCCTTTGCCTTCTAGGATCGAAACGCAAGGGAATGTCCGTAGGTTTTCGATTGAAGTCTTGATCGACAGGCGCTCAAGGGCAGTCTGCCGCTCCGCTTGCGTCATCCATGTAGCTTTCGAGACAGTCTCCGCCGCTGGTCCCAACATCTCCATCCATTTACCGATGAAGTCGCCCGGTGACAAAGGCTCCATGTTCGGATCAAGAGCCGCCTGGATACCACCGCAGCGACCATGCCCCAGAACGAGGATGTCTTTCACCTTAAGAACTTGGACAGCGTATTCCAAAGCAGCCGAAGTCGCTCTGGTCGCACCGTCTGGCGTGTAAGGAGGCATCAGATTAGCAACGTTCCTGGTGACAAACATTTCACCTGGAGAAGTGTCGAAAATCATTTCTGGTGCAGCGCGTGAATCACAGCATGCAATAACCATGGTCTGTGGTTTTTGGCCTTGCTCAGCCAGTTCGCGGTAAGCGGCCTTTGCTTTGGCAAAGCGACGCTTCATGAAAGTATTGTAGCCCTCTAGGAGCTTGTCAGGAAATGCATTCGTCATAAGCTTTGAGATAAGACTTTCGAGTCCGTTTATCAATCTCAAAATGGAAAAGCCGCAAGAGCAAATAGATATGGTGAAAGATTATTTCTTTCTTTGCCATAGATTTGAAAACTTCTTAGTCTGTATCGAAATTCAGGAGTTCCGAATGCGTGTCACAGTCTGCCAGTTTGATAATAGGTCCCATGTCATGGAAGAATCTTGGAGAGATTTGGCTGCCTACCTCAAGGACGTGCAACCCGATTTTCTGTTGATGCCGGAAATGCCGTTCCATGATTGGCTCGCGGCGTCTAAAGAGCCATCGGTAGATGCTTGGCATGAGGCCATGGATATCCACCAAGCAAGAATTGATAGATTGCCGGAACTGAATGTGCCAGCAGTACTCTTCACGACGCCTCAAGAAATCAACAAATCCTTTAAGAATACAGCGACGCTATGGACCGAAGGTGAGGGCGCTACAGGCTTTCATAGTAAATGGAACCTTCCCAATGAAGAAAGCTAATGGGAGGCAACCTGGTACGACAGGGGTGATCCTACGTTCGACGTAGCCCGGGTTGGAACAACTCGAATTGGGGTGCAGATTTGCACAGAGATGTGGTTCTTCGAGCATTCGCGAGCTTACAGTAAAGCTGGAACTCATTTGTTGTGTGTGCCCCGCGCAACACCTCATGGATCGGTTGAAAAGTGGTTGGCTGGTGGTCAAGCCGCCGCCGTTGTGTCGGGCTCTTTTTGCTTGTCCTCAAACCTCTACAACCCGCCGGGAAGTGCAGCCGATATTGGAGGGCTATCTTGGGTGATTGATCCTGAAGGGAACATTTTGGCGAGGACCTCTGTTGAACAGCCTTATGCAACTGTTGAAATTGACCTAAACGAAGCTGAAGTTGCGAAATCGACCTATCCTCGATACGTGCCGGATTAAACACAGAAGGAAAGTTTATGATTGTTTATGAAGTTCTGCCCCAGCCTCAGGCCTATGGGTATGAAGTTGGCGTTCTTTTGCTCAACTTTCTTGAGCCCCATGTGCCCGGAGATACGGCACACGCGGGTACCTACGGGTTCCCAGTCTTGTTCAAAGTTGTTGATGCGGCTTCTGTTGATGCCATTACTAATGGTGATTCATCAGTAACGGAGCAATTAATTGAGGCTGCTCAAGAACTAGAACGCAGCGGTGTTAAAGCAATCAGTTCAAATTGCGGATTTATGCTGCACTATCAGGAAGCAATTAGAGCGGCTGTTTCGATTCCGGTCTTTACGTCAAGTCTGTTACAATTGCCGTTGATTGCACGAACAATACGGCCAGACCAAAAAATCGCTGTTCTAACGGCCTTTAAACACCGATTGACGAGCGAAATGCTCGCTTTATCAGGATTGCCCGCGGATGTGAAAGTAGTAACGGAAAGCATAGAAACAACCGACGAATTTCAAAACCTTTCCAGTTTACCGATGGATACGGGATTGTTCAGATCTCGCTTAGAAGAGGCTATGGCGCAGTTGTTGGAACAAAATGATGATATCGGGGCAATTTTACTGGAATGTGCGATCTTCACACCCTATGCGGCCCCACTTCAGAGAAAATTTAGCCTTCCAGTTTAAGATTTTGTTTCGCTGATTAACTATGCTCAGAGCGTCGTGTCGAGGCAGTTTTACCCTGGAGTTGGCTAAATAGATCGCAAGATCTTTGTACAAATATATGAAGGAGAGTTTAGTGTCGGTTAAACCAAATTTATCAGCTCTTTTTGGCTCTGATAAGATCACCACATTCCTAGGAGTTGAAAAATGTGAAGATCTTGAAGCATTGAGCGCCAATGTTGCCATTATCGGTGCTCCTTGCGCGACGCCATACAGGTCTGTGGGAGCATATTGTGCCAATGGTCCTCAGGCAATTCGTGATGCGATGGCAGCCTTTGCTGCTAATCTGCTCCACCACGACTTTGATCTTAGCGGGCCCTTAGTTCCAGAAGGAAAATCTGTTTTTGATTGCGGGGACCTTGATTTTGATGAGAATGATGGAGAAGGAAACCGAAGCCTCATCCGCTCTTCTATCGAGAAAATACTGAGCCAAGGCGCTGTACCCATCGTTCTAGGAGGAGATGATTCAATCCCCATCCCTATGCTGCAAGCATTTGAGGGACGTGGCAAGTTTACCGTCCTCCAAATAGACGCCCATATCGATTGGCGAGAGGAGTTTCAAGGTGAACGCTGGGGACTGTCTTCCACGATGCGTCGGGCCTCTGAAATGCCCCACATTGATAAGATCATTCAAGTTGGCCAAAGGGGCATTGGATCTGCCCGGCCCACTGATGTTCAGGATGCTTTGGACTGGGGTGTGAATTTTGTATCAGCTCGTGAAATTTCTAGCGGTGGCGCGGTGGCAGCACTCAATTTCATCGAACCAGGTTCCCAAGTGATTATTTGTTTCGATGTTGATGCCATGGATCCATCGATCATGCCTGGTGCCATTGGCCGGGCACCGGGTGGATTGAGCTATTGGGACATGGTCGACTTGATAGAAGGGGTCGCTGAAAAAGCTCAGATTGCAGCTTTGGATGTCGTCGAGTTCATGCCAGAACGTGACGTTGATCAGATTGGCGCTCTCAACGCCGGAAGAATAGTAGCCACAGCCGCTGGTTTGATCTGCCGACAAAGCGGTTAACACAGAATTTCAGCTGTTGATTTATGCTGAACTAGGGCTAACTTTGACTAATCAATTCTTGACCGGAGATAACTATGCCAGGTCCATTGGACGGTGTTCGCGTATTAGATCTGACTATGATGGTGTCAGGGCCACAGACGACAATGATCTTGGCCGATCAAGGTGCAGACGTCGTCAAGGTTGAAAACCTTGCAACAGGTGATTTCTCGAGGCTTGTAACGACAGCAAGAGG
>CAJQQJ010000232.1 GCA_905480445.1 uncultured Alphaproteobacteria bacterium
CTCTACCACGGTGTCACTTTAGGCGGTGTTGCACCGTCTGTTGATTCAAACAACCAAAGAAATGCGAAGAGGCATCCAACGTTAAACGATGGTGTCATTGTCGGTTCAGGCGCACAGATCCTCGGACCAGTGGTCGTGGGCAGTCATGCCCGCGTTGGCGCAAACGCTGTGGTTACCAAAAACGTTGAGGCAAAATGCACAGTCGTCGGCATACCGGCTAAAGTAGTTAGGCGTGACCTCGATCCTGCTGTTGAGTCGGTGTTTGTGGCTTACGGTACCCCTTGCGATGAGTGGTTAGATCCACAGGCTAGAACAACGGAATCTGTTCATGATCAAGTTCAGCAACTCAAAGCACGTGTTTGCTCACTGGAATCAGCTTTGACCGAGCAATCAAAAGTCGTTGCTGACGCCAAAGCTGAACTGATGGCAGTGGAAAAGGAAAACGCCCTTCCTAAAAACGTCTAGCTTTATGAAAGACGTTTACCTCGACTACAATGCGACAGCGCCTGTACGCCCGGAAGTTATCGACTTCGTAGCCAGTTCTATGGCTTTGGTTGGCAATCCTTCCTCTGTTCATGGCGCAGGGCGAAAAGCTAGAAACCTCGTTGAAAAAGCGCGAGAACAGGTGGCCGCTCTCGTCGGCGCTCGGGCTCGTGATGTGATATTCACATCCGGAGGAACCGAGGCTAACAATCAAGCCCTAGGTTTCATGTCGGGCCATAAGCATTTTGTATCATCAATAGAGCATGACTCTCTGCTGAAATCGAGTGCCGAAACGCAGTTGTTATCAGTAGATGGGAATGGGGTGATTGATCTCAAACAGATGGAATCTTGTTTGAAGGACAGCCAGCCGGCTTTTGTGTCAGTTATGGCCGCGAACAACGAAACAGGCATTGTGCAACCGATTAAGTCCATTGCAGATCTGGTACATGAACATTCTGGGTTTCTTCATTGCGATGCCGTTCAAGCCGCTGGAAAAATGCCGTTCGACAAACAAACTTTGGGAATTGATCTGCTTTCTCTGTCGTCCCATAAACTCGGTGGACCTCAAGGAGTGGGTGCACTTATTCTGGGCCCAGGCATAGACTGCCCATCTTTTCTAACCGGCGGTGGTCAAGAGCGCAGTCGTAGATCAGGCACTGAAAACGTCGCTGGGATTGCTGGGTTTGGGCTAGCTACTGAAATTGCTAAAACCAGCCTCGATGAATTCCAGCAACTTCGCACTCTCCAGAACAAACTTGAAACTGGTCTCAAACAGCTTTCAAATTCGGTGACAGTTTTCTCCGAGAATGTCGAGCGGACAGTCAACACAACCTGTTTCTCCTGGCCGGAACTTTCAGCAGACAAATTGCTGATTCAATTCGATTTGGCCTCAATCGCCGTCAGTTCAGGCTCGGCTTGTTCCTCCGGCAAGGTTAAGTCCAGTCACGTTTTGAAAGCCATGGGCGTTGATGACTGTTTGGCAGGTTCAGCAATACGAGTTTCTTTGGGCTGGAACACTAGACCTGAGGAAATCGACTATTTCCTTCAAGTTTTTGAAAAAATAGTGAAGCGTCATACCGGCAAAGCGTCTAAGTAGATCTGGTTATGAGTGATCCGATCTATTTTGATTATCAAGCTACAACGCCGACGGACCCACGTGTCCTAGAGGTGATGCTGCCTTTCTTTGGTGCGCAGTTTGGTAATCCTCACTCAACGTCCCATGAAAGAGGAACGGCCGCCGCCGACGCTGTTGAAGAAGCAAGATCAAAGATCGCCACTGCAATTAATTCAGATCCGAGAGAAATTATCTTCACGTCTGGCGCTACTGAAGCCAACAATTTGGCAATTCTAGGCGCGGCAGGTTTCTGGGAAGGCCGTAAGTCACAAATACTGACATTCGCGACCGAACATAAATGTGTATTGGAAGCGACGAAGTCCCTAAATGACAAGAACTGGGAGACTAAGGTTCTTCCGGTTCGCGACACTGGAGTCGCAAATCTTGAAAGTTTAACTGAAAATTTGTCAAACCAAACCGCTCTTGTTTCTCTGATGGCGGCTAACAACGAGACAGGTGTTTTACAGCCAATAGCCGAAGCCTCTGCACTCTGTGAAAAAGTCGGCGCTTATCTTCACTGCGACGCGGCTCAAGCCCTGGGAAAAATTCCGCTGGACGTGCAAGCATTAGGCGCCAATCTGATGAGCTTTTCTGGTCACAAGATCTATGGGCCAATGGGCGTCGGTGCTCTTTATGTGAAAAGACGGCCGCGAACGCGAATTGAACCGCTGTTTCATGGTGGCGGTCAGGAAAGAACCTTGCGTTCGGGAACACTACCCTTGCCACAGATCATAGGGTTCGGAGAGGCCGTGCGTCTAGCAGTCGAAGAAATGGATACAGAACGGATACGCTTTCGTGCATGGCAGAAGATGTTCGTTGAAGCTGTTTCTGATAAGTCACAATGGATTAAGATCAATGGATCTTTGGATCAAAGACTGTCGAACAATCTTAACCTAACATTTCCGGGATACAGATCAGACGAATTATTTGGATTGTTGGCAGCCTTTCAACTTTCCTCCGGCTCCGCCTGTACATCAGCCTCTGTTGAACCTTCTTATGTTCTCACGGCAATGGGATTAAGTAACTCGGACGCTGCTGGTTCGATCCGTGTTTCCTTTGGTCGGCCGACAACCCAACAAGAAGTAACGGATTTACTCGGTGCAATCCTCGCTATCCAACCTAAATAGCGTCGTTTTGCTGCTTTATTGCCCGAAAAGAAAATACTAATACTGCCCTAGATTAAGGAGCAAGCTATGACTGCTGCAAAGACTGTAAATGTTGGCGACGTAACTTTCGGCAACGACAAACCATTCTCCATCCTGGCAGGTCCTTGTGTGATGGAAAACCGCGATCACGCAATGATGATGGCAGAAGCCCTAAGCGAGATCTGTTCCGATCTAGGTATCGGTCTTGTCTATAAAAGCTCTTTTGACAAGGCTAACAGAACTTCAGCGACATCAGCACGTGGTTTAGGCTTTGAAACAGCCTTGCCAATATTTCAAGAGATCAAAGACCAGTTTGGCTGCCCGGTTGTAACGGACGTCCACGAGCCCGATCAATGTGCACCGGTGGCCGAAGTTGTCGATCTGTTGCAAATCCCAGCTTATCTTTGTCGTCAGACGTCTTTACTCGTTGCAGCGGCTAACACAGGGCGTGCAATCAACGTTAAGAAAGGCCAATTCTTGGCTCCTTGGGACATGGACAACGTTGTTGGTAAACTGAACTCAACCGGCAATCACAACATTATGCTTTGTGAACGTGGCTCAACGTTCGGCTACAACACCTTGGTTAACGATTTCCGGGGATTACCGCGCATGGCCCAGACTGGCTATCCAGTCATCTTTGATGCAACCCATTCTGTGCAAATGCCTGGCGGGCAGGGCGCAACGACGGGCGGTCAACGTGAATACGTTCCTGTGCTGTCCCGCGCTGCCATGGCAGTAGGGGTCGCCGGTGTTTTTATGGAAACACACAATGATCCTGACAATGCGCCTTGTGATGGTCCGAATATGGTACCTGTCAGCGAGCTGAAAGAACTACTCAAAACACTCAAGGCGTTTGACGAACTGTCAAAAGCCAATCCAATTTCTATCGACTAGAACGACTTAACTAGAGAGACTTATGAGCGAAATTATCGACGTGCACGGCCGTGAAATTCTTGATTCACGCGGCAATCCAACTGTTGAAGTAGACATTACTCTTGAAAGCGGTGCCTTTGGTCGTGCTGCTGTACCTTCAGGTGCCTCAACTGGCAAGTATGAGGCTGTTGAGCTGCGCGACGGGGACAAAGCACGCTATCTCGGCAAGGGTGTTCAAGGAGCTGTAGACAACGTTAACAACGCGATCGGCGACATGTTGATTGGCTTCGATGCCGACAACCAAATCGAGATCGATTTGGCGATGTTGGCTCTCGACGGTACGGAAAACAAATCGAACTTAGGAGCCAATGCGATTCTTGGCGTGTCTCTGGCAGTTGCTCGTGCCGCCGCTGCCGAAGCTGGCTTACCGCTCTATCGGGCTATTGGCGGTGTTCAGGCCAGAACTTTACCTGTCCCCATGATGAACATCATTAACGGCGGCGCTCACGCAGACAATCCCATAGACATCCAAGAGTTCATGGTCATGCCGGTCGGCGCAGAAAGTGTTTCAGAAGCCATTCGTGCAGGTGCTGAAATTTTCCATCATCTGAAGAATGCGCTTTCTGACCAAGGCCACAATACCAATGTTGGCGACGAAGGCGGTTTTGCACCAAATTTGGGCTCTTCACGAGACGCACTAGATTTCATCATGAAGTCTGTGGAAGCAGCCGGCTATTCACCGGGTGATGATGTTATGTTGGCACTCGATTGCGCATCCTCTGAGTACTTCAAAGGCGGCAAGTATCATCTCGCTGGTGAAGACAAGGTTCTTGGCAGCCAGGAAATGGCGCGTTACCTAGAAGACTTGTGTAGCAGCTACCCGATTAAATCCATAGAAGACGGCATGGACGAAGACGACTGGGAGGGCTGGGCTGCTCTCACTCAAGCTGTCGGTAACAAAGTACAGCTCGTTGGTGATGATCTATTTGTGACAAACGTCGATCGTTTGGCAAAAGGAATTGAAGACAACATCGCCAACTCAATCCTTATCAAAGTCAACCAGATTGGATCACTCACAGAAACTCTTGATGCTGTGAGCATGGCACATAAGGCGCATTACACAGCTGTTATGTCTCATCGTTCAGGCGAAACCGAAGACTCATCAATCGCTCATTTAGCTGTAGCGACCAATTGCGGACAAATCAAAACAGGGTCCCTTAGCCGCTCTGACCGTTTAGCAAAATACAATCAGTTAATCCGGATTGAAGAAAGCCTT
>CAJQQJ010000233.1 GCA_905480445.1 uncultured Alphaproteobacteria bacterium
TCGCCAGGCTCGACCATTGAGACATGGCCCTCCAGATAGAAATGGTCCTGCCCACCGATTTCAAAGTGACCTTGTAAACGGTTGGCTGATTTATCCAGCTCGGCGCCAACGTCGCCTCTTCCGATCTTATAGTCCGGCAAAACCGTAGAGTCGCTGCTGTCCGCGTCGCCAACCGAAATCAGCGGTTGTTCTTCTTCATAATCAACGACAGCCAACTGCGCGGCCCAACGCGCTTGATCTCTGGTCTTTGCAAAAACCGCAAAGATCACCTGCCCAAAGAACGTGATTTCACCTTCAGAGATAATAGGATCATCCCCAAAAATTGGACTGCAGTCATTCTTTCCTGGGATATCTTCTGCTTTGATAACAGCAACGACACCAGGAGCCTCTTCAACAGCAGTCAAATCTATCGATCTGATACTGCCAGATGCAATTGCCGATTTACCAGGGTAACAATGCAACAGTCCGGTTGGCTCTCTTAAGTCGTCGATATAGCGAGCCTCACCGGTGACTTGCTTAATCGCTGAGTCATGCGCCTTAGATTGGCGAACTTCTCTTAAGGTGACTTCAGACATGAGCAGCCTCCTTCGGAAGAAGCCGTGTTCTCTGCTTTTCTATATCTGATAACTCCAGCAAGGCTTTCTTAAGCAAATTTTGCGCTGTTACCATTCTGTACTCTGCACTGGCCCTATGATCGTCCAAAGGGGCAAAATCAGTTTCCAAGGTCATTACATGAGCTAAAGCCTCCTCAACATCTTGCCCAATCAGCGCTGCCTCAGTGTTTACCGCTCTCTTCGGCGTGCCAGCCATACCGCCATAAGCAAGTTTAGCCTCAGTGATTTTCGCACCGTCCAAAGAGAAACAAAAAGCTGCCATAACAGAAGAGATATCTTGGTCATACCGCTTGGCTAACTTGAAGCATGAAAACCGCTGATCTGCCTTAAGCTTCGGGACAATGATCTCGGTCAAAACTTCATCAGCCCGCCTGTCTTGTTTGCCGTACTCGATGAAGAAGTCTTCTAGAAGAACGGAGCGTCGACCACCCTTGCTTTCAAGAATGATGCTGGCACCAAGAGCGATGAGAACGGGAGGAGAATCTCCAATGGGCGATCCGTTCGCTATATTGCCGCCGATGGTGCCAGCATTACGGACTTGGGTTGAGCCCAAGCGTCTCAGTAATTCCGCGATGTCTTTGTCGATAGCGCCTAAGAACTGCGCCGCACGTTCATAACTAACGGCGGCACCAAGTTTGAGTTCGCTCTCATCATCTTCGATCGAAAGCAGCTCAGCTACTTTACCCAAATATATCAGTTTGGGGAGTTTCTTGAAAAGCTTGGTGTGCCACAAGCCGACATCAGTAGCGCCAGAAAACAGCGTGGCATCGGGATGCTGTGCAATGAGATCCAATAAGGTCTCTTTATTAGCCGGAGCAGCGAAAAAACTTTCATCATTGCCGGTGAATAAATCGTCTAGTTCAGAAATTTCATCTACCTGGCTAAAGTAACCGGACAGGTCCGCGCTGGCGCCATTACAGGATTCCAGCCCCGCCTCCATGATCGGTTTGTAACCGGTACAACGACAAAGGTTCCCAGCGAGACAGTCTTCCAACTCGCCTCGACTGACCTGCGTTGGTGACGTTGACTGAGCGAAGAGAGACATCACGATACCTGGCGTACAAAACCCGCACTGTGAGCCGTGATGTTTGATCATCGCAGATTGAACCGGATGAAGTGTGCCGTGCTCATCTTCAAGGTCTTCGACTGTCAACAGAACGCAGCCATCCAAAGTGCCCAAAAACTGTATGCAGGCGTTTACGGCTTCAATCCGAACTTCGCCTGCAACGGATCGAATGACTGTAACAGTGCAAGCACCACAGTCTCCCTCAGCACAGCCTTCTTTCGTCCCACAGGCGGATCGACGAAGTCTGAGAAAATCTAAAAGGGTTTCCGTTGGCGCAAAATCGTCGATAACTTGAAGTTCACCGCGAAACCAAAACCTGATTGAATCTCGACTAGCCACCTAACTGCCCCGGTAAGTCGAATAGCCATAGGGCGATAAGAGTAAGGGAACATGATAATGTCCTTGCCCTTCAGCCAATCCGAAACGAATGATTATGACATCTAGAAAAGCCGGTTCAAGTAAGTCACTGCCTTCAGAGCGTAGATAGTCACCTGCGTGAAAACGGAGCTCATATATCCCGCTCTCAAACTCATCGTCTGAAAGCAAGGCGGCATCGCTGCGGCCATCTTTATTCGTTACAATTTCTTTAACAAGTTCTGAACCTTGGAAGAGTTCGATCCTAAGACCGGCTGCTGGCCGACCAGAAGCTGTATTCAGAACGTGAGTTGAAAGACTGCCCATTTAGTCATTCCATCTACTGATTATACTGAGACCATTATAGCAGAATTCTCTTATTCAAAATATATTTCAGAGATTGAGACATTCTCAAACAGAATTTGATTATCAACGTTCTTACCAAGGCGGCGTCCACAATTTAGTAGTTGACAGAAAAAGAAACTAATGTAGAACAAAAGACGAATAAATAAGAACAAACAAGCTTAGACGCCTACTATATATCGTAGGTCTATACGCTTTGCTATGTTCTAAAGCTGACACAATAGTCAAGCATAAGAGATTTAGCTGAGAACGTGATTTGGGTAATCGATGCCGTTTACTGAAGCATAGGAGGCACCAATGCTAACGAGAAAACAAAAAGAACTACTCTTACTGATACACGAACATTTGGGCTCGCAAGGGATCCCACCGTCTTTCGACGAAATGAAAGAAGCGCTAGGTCTCAAGTCCAAATCCGGTATTCACAGGCTCATTACAGGATTGGAAGAGCGCGGTTTTATTCGCCGCTTACCACACCGAGCACGCGCGCTCGAAATCCTGAAAATGCCTGAAGGCTTTGTGGCTGAATCTGATAATGTAGTGTCTGTTGATTTCAACAAACCAAATCAACCTCCTGCTAGCGATCACTCGTCAATACCCCTCTATGGCAAGATCGCAGCTGGTCTGCCTATCGAAGCTTTAGCGAACGAAAGTGCCTTCGTTGACGTCCCTGTTGGCATGTTGGGCATGGGTGACTACTACGCCCTTGAAGTTGAAGGCGACTCAATGATTGAGGCTGGCATTTTGGACGGCGATACGGTTCTTATTGAAAGAACGCAGTCCGCCAGAAATGGTGAGATCGTTGTTGCTCTAGTTGACAATGAAGAAGTTACGTTAAAGACGCTTAGACATTCTGGTCCTTCTGTTACGTTGGAAGCAGCAAACTCTTCCTATGAAGATCGTGTCTTTTCTGCAGATCGGGTCTCAGTTCAAGGCAAGCTTAGCGGGTTGTTGCGTAAATACTAATCATCTCAGCCCTAGCTATCTCGAGGCCATCCGGTTGATAAGCGATCTTCACTGAACCCAAGGACGCAGGCCTCGAGCAGAGACAGCAGTCTGGATAGCGATGTTTGATTGCGTGATAGTTACAGTGGTTGCACCTGCTTTCGAAGTGAACCTGTGATCAATTATTGTGGCTGCTGTTCCCCAACAATAGTCTTTTGGTAAGAACAAGATAGTGACGATCAAATCGGCATGAGCGCAATCTCTTTTCAGAGCTTCATAAGTGCTTGGGAAAGCGATTAATTGCTTCTTATGCTTAAGAAGACAACCGTTGTAGTCACAGTTGTAGATTGGTTGCTCCTCACCTAAACTACTGACAAACTCAGTGGCATAAGCCCTTTCCCAGTATTCGCGAAGAAACGATCCAGGTTTCTGACCTAACAACACCCCTTGTTCATTTGAGGCGAAGACAGCGATGGCTTCTTGATCTGGTGCTATAACTAAAAATGGCCGCTGATTGGACGCGATTGCGTAGACTGTGATTACAACCATAGCGGTTAGCGCAGACATCGCCACTATGCGCCGACCAGCCGTCAGAAGACAAAATAATCCAATGGAAAAAAGCACCAAGTAGATAGTTGGAACAGGCGCCCTAAAAGGTTGGAAGCTGGGTAAATCAGCAGCCGCAGCCGCCGTTCTAAATATCAACAACATGCCCTGTTCCATCGCCCAAAGAGGAAACCCCTCTAACCCAAATGGCATCAGTACCAGACTAAGGAAACCCGCAGGCATAACGAGAAGAGCTGCAGCCGGTATAGCAATCAAGTTTGCAACTATGCCCCCTAATGAGACGAGGTTGAAATGAAAGGCTGCAAAGGGTGCGGTTGCGAGGGTCGCTATTAGTGACGACATCAAGAGTTGTGAGACAAAGCTAAAACCGGGAAAGTTAAGTACACTACCTTTTGCTTTGTTCGCCGACATGGCTTTCGCGCGCCGTGCTGACAACTTCTCATATCCAACAATCAAGGCTCCCACGGCCGCGAATGACATTTGGAAACTTGCACTAAGTAAAACTTCAGGAGACCACAACAAGATTACCAAGGCTGCTATCAGAATGACACGGGCTGACAGAGCTCTTCGGTCAAGCAAGACAGCGCCTAAAACCAAAAACGTCATAACAAAGGCTCGCTGAGTTGGAATCGAGCCACCTGTTAGCAGTACATAAACCAAACAAAAGAAGACCGCCGCTACGGCAGCTATTTTCTTTGTTTTCCAGCGCAACGCCAGAGGTCGCACCAAAGCCAAACCATACCTAAGCAATACAAACACCATTGTAGCCACCAACCCGACATGTAAGCCTGAGATTGCCAATAGATGAGCCAATCCAGATTTGCGAAACAGCTCCAAGTTTTCTTCTGATATTCTTTGCCGTTGATTAGTGATCAAGGCGATAGCCAAGGCGGCTGGCTGGTCCACCAAATGTTTGTCGATCCTTATTGTAACCGTCTGGCGCAGGCGGACCCAAAAGAGCCTAAAGGTTTGCAACAATCCCTCACCGTCTGCGCGTACTTTCTGACTTTTGCCAACAGTGAAGCCGTAAGCCGACAAACCTCTGAAATAGGCATTGCGTTGGAAATCAAAGCCCCCAGGCACCAAGGATCCCGAAGGTTTCGACAGAATCGCTTTGAACTCAATGCTGTCGCCAATCGAGGGCACGGGATCGGAGCGCCACTTTATCCTAACAAGCCCAATTGGCTCTCGTCTGCCGCTGTTGAGTTTCACGGTTTTTGAGACAAATACCCTAGGTCCATCCCTCCTCTGATCTATGTTTGTTACCTGCCCGGTCAACGTCACAGCCCGGCGATTGCTGTAATAGAATTCGGTGGATTTAATCTCAGTACTAACTTTTGCTGTCGCTGCCCCAAGTGCAGCACAAACCAAAAACTGTGAACCCAACTGCATAACAGAACCCAAAACCAACGTTCTGTTCACGGTCAAATGGTTCGAAAGCCTCGCGATAGCGAACCAAAAAACGAGTGAAGTCATAATTAGCGCGAAAACCTGAATCATGGATGGCTCAAAGGGTAGCGAAAAATAGCCCCCTATACCGCTAGCAATCGCCAGGACAATCCACTTAAGACTTAACATAGTTTCAGAGATACAGGTTCCTGGATCAAATCAAGTAGAAAGCGCTCTTTCGGCTGAGATGGTGGAGTCTGCTTTTTTGTTACAAGCTATACACCAATCCACTTGGGTTAGCTGTTGACCAGAACCAAAAAGTGAGGTTTCAATCCAGCCAGTATTTGGATCAAGGATGAACGAAATGGATCAAGCAACGAACGGCAGTTTGGGCCTCAGAATTAACAAGCATCACATGGCCTACGATTTGGACGAGGGTGTTGGTAGCCGTGCACGCATTGGCATGGTGACTTTAGCAACCGATCACACAATCGAACACGAATTGGGGCAGGCCTTTGATGTTCCTGGTGTTGGCTATTACGGCGCACGTCTATTCAATGAATCACATATCGATGAAAAGACACTCGGCGCAATGGCAGCGAGCATCACTGCCACGGCTGATTTGATTTTGCCTGGAAATGATATTGATGTTGTTGGTTATGGCTGTACCGCCGCCTCCATGGTGATCGGCGAAGAGGAAGTTGGACGGTTAATCAATTTGGCCAGACCAGGTGTCCCTTACTCTACTCCCATCACAGCCATGCAAGCGGCGATGAAAGCCTTTGGTGCTCAACGTGTTGCGATCCTAACACCCTACCACGACAGTGTTAATCAAGGCATTAGAAACTATGTGATTAACCGTGGATTTGATGTTCCCGTTCTCGGATCTTTCAATGAACAGAACGACGACAACGTCGCCCGGATCACACTAGATTCAGTCAAGAAGGCTGCCCTAGAGCTCGGTCGTGAAAGTGACGTAGACGCCGTCTTCGTATCTTGTACCAACGTCCGCTTGTTCGATGTCGTGGAAGAGTTGGAGCAGGAACTTGGTAAGCCAGTGACTTCCAGCAACCACGCGCTGGGTTGGCATTGCCTTCGACTAGCTGGGATCCAAGACAAGCGACCTTTTGGTTCCCTCTATAGTCTGGACATAGCGAAGTAATGCCATCAGTTGCTCTCCTTCATACGGCTGAAGTTCATAAAGAAACTTTCAGCCATCTGTTTCAGGCTATGGCGCCAGAAATCACTCTTGATCAGATAGTCCAGGAAGACTGGTTGACTGAAGCTCGTGAAAATGGCGTCACTTCCGAACTGAGTGAAAAGGTTCAAAAGCTGTTAACTGAGGCCAGCCAAGACAATGACGTTGTGATTTGTACCTGTTCTACGCTCGGCCCAATTGCAGATCTAGTTGCCCAGAAGAACAAAAAGGTTTTCCGTATAGATCGCCCTATGATGGCCGAAGCGGTGAAGTCTCAAGGTAAGTTACTTGTCGTCGTTTGCTTAGAAAGCACAATTGAAGCAACTAAGGAGCTGGTTGTAGAAGCCTTCGAAGCTGAGGGAAAACCCATCCACTTCGAGATACTGCTATGTGATCAAGCTTGGCCATTTTTTGAAGATGGTGACATTCTGGGCTTCGCAGAGGCAATAACTCAAGACGTATGCGAACGGGTTGAGACCATGCTGAACCCTGGTCCAATCGTATTGGCCCAGGCGTCCATGATGGCAGCTGCGCCATTGTTGATGGAAAGAGACTTGCCTGTTTTAACCTCGCCGATAGTGGCGGCTAGAACTGCGATCACCATGGTGAGTTAAGGCTATGTACGGCGAATACGAAGAGATCCAAACTTTCCTTAAGACACACAAAAACATTGAGTATCTTGATGTCTTTGTCTTCGATCTCTGCGGTAACGCGATCGGCAAGCGCCTTCCGATCGAGCAAGCCAAATCACTCTATGAATTTGGCACACCCATTTGCGGTGCAATGCAGTTGGTTGACGTGATGGGCAACACAGCTGATCCCCTGGGTCATGGATTTTCTGATGGCGACCCTGACGCACTAGCCAAACCACTCCCGGGAATGTTAATGACCGTTCCTTGGTCAAATGGCCGAGGCGCTCAATTACTAGCTGAGTTAACGAACAGCAATGATGGGCAGCCCCTGTGGTATGACCCTCGCAAAGTTCTCGAAGCAGTGTGTGATCGCTTTAAGGAGCTCAAACTAAAACCTGTTGTTGCCTTGGAGCTTGAGTTCTATCTAATCTCCAAAGAACGTGGGCCCGATGGCAGTCCAGAGCCTTGTAACTCACCCGTTAACGGTCGAGCTGAAGAACAAGGCAAAGTCCTATCGCTGTCCAAACTGGAAGAGTTCCAGCCAATCCTGGATGCAATGAAGTCAAACGCCCTTTTGCAGGGTATTCCTGTTACGACTATGATTAGCGAGTATGGTGCTGGTCAATTCGAAATTAACCTGCAACATCAATCTGACCCTATCGCTGCGGCTGATCATGCAGCTTTGCTGCGCCGCGTTGTAACAGCCACAGCTTTACAGTTTGATATGGAGGCAACCTTCATGTCAAAACCCTTCCCAGATCAGTCTGGCAGTGGATTGCATGTGCATGTTAGTCTGTTGAATGAGAGTGGCGAAAACATCTTCAGCCTTGAACGTCCTGATGGAGAATCGTTTCTGTCTCAGGCCGTTGCCGGTATGCAAGCGACAATGGCCGAAGCAATGGCTGTCTTTGCGCCTAACTTTAACGTCTATCGCCGCTTTAAACCTGATGAGTTCACGCCTGTTACCACTGATTGGGGAGAAAACAACCGATCTGTTGCCTTCAGACTGCCCCCAACTGCTGATCCAAAAGCACGGCGCGTTGAACACAGAGTATCAGGAGCCGAGGCCAATCCTTACCTTGTAACAGCAGCAGTGCTGGCGGGTATTCACTATGGAATCGACAACAAGCTAACAGCCAATGACAAGCACAGCGGAAACGCCGGAAGCGCCGTGGACCCAACTCTACCACTTAGCATTTGGGATGCACTGTCTGCTTGGGACAGCTCTACAATCATCCTGAACTACTTTGGTAAGAACTACATTCAAATCTACGGCGAAGTGAAGAGAGCCGAATTTGAGGCCTTTTTGGAAGGACATTTCCCAAGAGAATTTGAGTGGTATCTCTGAGGCTTTGTAACTCAGCTTCCGTTAAAACAAGTTTAACTACTACCGCACTCAATCTGGCGGAAGACAACCTTGACTAAAGCGCCCTAAACCTGCTGTAGTTTCTCTGAAACAGGGAGACAAATCATGAGCGCAACTGCCGACATCATCATCCGCAACGCTAAAGTATTGACCATGGAGCCAAGCAATATGCATGCGGAAGCCGTGGCTGTTTCCGGCAACAAGTTACTGGCTGTTGGCAGCAATAGTGAAATCGACGCTTTGTTATCGGGCGATACTCAGATCTTCGACGCAGAGGGCGCGACTGTTTTACCTGGCTTTGTCGAAAGCCATCTCCATCTTTTCGGAGGATCAGCTGGTCTCGACAAACTAGACCTTAGCTCGACAATGGGCAGAACCGCTTTTTCTGAAGTTGTTAAGACCTACAACGCAAAAAACCCTGGCACAGACATCCTCTTTGCGCACGGTGCGAACTACACCATCCTCGACGGCGACGCCATCACCCGCCACGACTTGGATGAAGCCGTGCCGGATCGCGGTTTCTTCATGATGGCACCCGATGCACATACTGCCTGGGCCAACACTAAGGCCTTAGAGGCTGCTGGACTGCTGCAAGGTAAAGAAATCAACTTAGGTAGCGAGATTGTTATGGGTGCCGATGGGCTTGCCAGTGGAGAGTTGAGAGGGGTTGATGCTTTCAGTCCTGTTCTCGCTCTGTCATCCACAGGCGGTCGCGAAAACCTCGGATACACAACAGCGGAAGATCCGGTCCCACCTGCTACGGCAGAGCAGAAAGCTGACGACATAGAAATCCTCACCCGAGGTCTAGACTATTGTGCTTCGTTAGGACTGACATCTCTCCAGAACATGGATGGGAATTTTTATCAACTTGAGCTGCTCGACGAGATTGAAAAGGAACATGGTGGCTTGAAGGCTCGAATCGAAGTTCCTTTCCACATGAAGAACGACAAGCCATTCGAAAAGATTGCCACCGACGCTGTTGTTATGCGAGAGCGCTATCAGTCTGAGAAGCTCTTTTGTCGTCGTGTGAAACTCTTTATGGACGGCGTATTAGATTCTGGTACAGCACTGGTATTAGGTGGGTATCCAGATGCTCCGGATCATGATGGAGATCCGCTCTTCACTGCCGAAGAGTTCAACGCCATTGCCATTGAAGCGGATCGTCTCGGCTTTCAGATAGCCGTTCATGCGATTGGTGACGGTGCTGTGCGTAGAACGCTAGACGGCTACCGAGCGGCCTTGGAAACCAACGGTAAAAGAGATAGCCGACACAGGATCGAGCATATAGAAATCATCGATAGCGACGACATTCCGCGTTTCGCAGAGCTGGGGGTTATTGCTTCTATGCAGCCTCTACATGCGCTCGGCACTGGTGGTTTTCCCTTGGAACCAACAAGAACTAAAATTGGCGAGGCGAAACTCCCCAATGCCTACGCTTGGCAAACTCTGAAAGATGCAGGTGCCAAGCTTTGTTTCGCGACGGACTGGCCAGTCTCTCCACTTGATCCTTTGTTATCAATCAAAGCAGCAATGACCCGCGAGAAGCTCCACCCATCCTATCCTGATCAAAGCCAAAGCCTGCTTGATACCCTGGCTGCCTACACCACAGACGGTGCCTATGCAGAACATGCGGAAGATAAAAAGGGCAAGTTGAAGCCAGGAATGTTAGCTGACGTCGTTATGCTGTCAGGCAATATCGAATCGACGGCTCCTGAAGAAATTGACCAGCTAAGCGTCAGTTTGACTATTTGCGACGGTGTTATCACCCATATGGCGTAAATGGGTATTCCCAAAATCCTCCCGGAAGAGTAAGTGGAAAACCGGGTCTTTTTTCGGGGGATGAATGTCCGACTATTTCAATCTTGGGCCATATAAACGCGCGGTAACTGCAGCCTCTCCTGAGGCTGTGTTGTGGTTTAACCGCGGGCTGATTTGGACCTATGGTTTCCATCATGAAGAAGCTATCCGTTGTTTTGAAAAGGCATTAGCGGCCGATCCCAATTGCGCCATGGCCTGGTGGGGTATCGCCTACGCAACTGGTCCCTACTATAACAAGCCCTGGGATTGGTTCGCAGACGACGAGCGCGCGAAAGCACTCAAACTGTGCTATCAGGCTACTCAGAACGCCAAGAGGATGGCATCAGCACTGTTGCCAGTTGAGCAAGATCTAATTGCCGCGCTTGACGCAAAGTTCCCACAGGCAGAATTCGATGACGCCGATCAATACAAAGTCTGGACTAAAAATTTCGCATCGGCAATGCGTGTAGTCGGCCAAAGGCACAGTTCTGATTTAGACGTTCAAGCACTCACTGCTGAAGCTTTGATAACGCAAAATGCTTGGGAACTGTGGGACGTTTTTACCGACGAGCCTAAAGAGGGCACTGACACGTTAGAGGCCATACAAGTCATAGAGACCGGCCTAGAATTGGCAGTTCAGCAAGGGTTGGACTGTCACCCGGGATTGGCGCACCTCTACATACACGTTCTAGAAATGTCGCCAGAGCCACACAAAGCACTGCCTGCTGCCAACAAACTTAGGACTTTTGCTCCCGACGTTGGCCACCTGGTTCACATGCCATCGCATTTAGATCTCCTATGCGGAGATTATAAAGCGGCGGTCAAAGCCAACAATCTCGCGATTGAAGCAGACAGGCGCTATCTAAGCCAAGCGCCTGAGGGGGAGTTTTACCTTATTTCCTGCAGCCATGATATTCAGATCAAAATGGCTGCTGCAATGTTGATGGGGCACTGGGCAGCTACCAAGGAGGCTATGGATCGACTAGAGGAAGTTCTGACAATAGATGTTCTGGAGTGCGAAAAACCTTACTTCGGACGCGCGGCTGAGAGTTACCGAGCCATGAACGTTCACGGTCATCTCAGGTTCGGAATGTGGCAAGCAATAATTGATACACCTTTGCAACCAAATGAACGTGTCTACAAAGCTACCAACGCAATGCTGATCAATTCCAAGGCCATTGCGCACGGGGCACTAAAGCAATTTGAACAAGCTGAGGTAATGCAAACAGAATACATGAAACGACTTGACGAATTTGAGGCCGATCACCCAATCGGAAACAATTTTGCGCCAGAAGTTCTGGCTGTCGGACGCGAAATGATGTTTGGTGAAATCGAGTATCACAAAGGCAACGTCGAACTCGGTTTTGATCATCTGCGCGAAGCCGTAGTACTCTGCGATAAACTGAACTACTCTGAACCTTGGGATTGGATGCACCCCCCTAGACATGCACTAGCAGCATTGCTGCAAGAACAAGGTCAATTTGACGAGGCTTTGAAAGTCAACAAAGCGGACCTGGGCTTAGATCCCGCTGTTCCGCGTTGTTGCCATCATCCGAACTCGATTTGGTCCCTCAAGGGCTACTATGACTGTTTGATTGCTTTGGGCCATGGCGAGGAGGCTGAAACCCTATTGCCTCAGTTGTCTAGGGCTCAAGCACTGAGCGACTTTAACGTTACGTCGGCTTGCTGTTGCGCTTCTGCCGCCTAGTGCTAGCATTACGAATTGGGCAATCAAGTAGCCGAGGTTCTACTTAGGCCGCTTGTCCAAGTGGTAAGTCAACGCCATTGAAAGACACAGACTAAGCGCCTCCTTTGGGAGTGCTTCGTCAATCGAAAGCGCTATCTCACGATTACCTACGTAGGTGAGAGCATCAGGCAGCAACTCTCGATAGCTTTCAACCAACGACGTATTACAGTTCAGGAAAACGCCAGTTTTCTGTGGAACTTTGGCGCGCCAACCAAGGCGAATGGTTGAGCCAGATTTAGTTTTTTCGGTCAAATAGGACGGCTCCCCCCACTTCAAGGCCTCGGTGACTGGTCCTACTTCTGTTCGCTCAGCCGCTAGCTTGAAAATCAATGACCGTACAGCCAAAAGCTGCTCGCGCGCTTCTTCTGGGTAGCTCATGAACACGTCGCTGACCGCTGCGGGTATTGAATTTCCCATGCTAAAGCCTCCCAGTTAACCAATAGACAAAGTAGCCTATGTGTTCTTTCACCACAATGTCAGTATCTTTGAGCCCTAGTGCAAATGAACGATACCCGCGCACAGATGACCCGGCTAGAGCTTCACTTCGAAAGTCCGTTGGAAAAGGAACAACATCCATCCCGGCCTTCTTAAAGATCGCTTGGGACCTTTTCATATGAAAGGCTGACGTCACTAGTCGCCAGGGTCCGCTCGCAAGGCTTGGCATTTTACTTTCAATAAGTGAAAGAGTTTTTGTTGCATTCTGAGCTGTATTTCGGGCTTCGTTTTCCAAATAGATATCTGCTCGCTTCAAAGAGAGTTTTTGCAAAAAGGCTCCAACCAATTCAGCTTCTCCAAGCCCACCAACAAGCGGATTGGACCCGCCAGTAATGATTAAAGGCTGGTTTGGAAATTCCGTCAAAATCAATTGAGCAGTCAATAGCCTATCTGCTGAGTCAGTTGTCATCAATTGGCCTGAAGCCGTAGACGTCACCGTGTCAACAAAACCACCTAACAAAATGGTCCCAACTGGCTGTTTCTGGCCCTGGCTTGTGGTTGTTATGGATTGGCGTTCAAGCTGCTCCATCATCCATCTTGGAACAGGGCTAAAGCCAAAGACAAGAATGCCTAACAGCCCAACAAACAACAGTAGCCTGCCACCTCTTCTGTTTAGAAAAACCAAGACAAGCCCGATAAGAAGGCTAAAGAAAATGAGCGAAGATGGTTGCAGCCCAAACCAAATTATCTTCGATAAATAATAAAACATTATTGCCCCCAGGGATTGACCCTATTAGCTATATCACAACTGACAGAACCACAATGGAGTCCATGATGTTACGAAAAATTTGGAGAGCGAGAGAATTCTGGTTGTTAGGCGCTTTTGTCGGTCTAATCGTCGGAACAACAGCTTTCATCTATTTTCGCTTCATTGAGTTGGACTTTGGCATATCCTTAATGGGTGCATTGATTGCTGGCTTGTTTGGTATGTTGTTTGGTTGCGGCGTTAATCTCTTCATCAAAGTCTTCGAGAACAGCAAAAAGTTCAAAGACTAAAGGTCAGTAACTTTCACAGCTGTTTCATGGATATGATGCCAAATCAGCTTACCCTCCACACTTTCAAACAGTACAGTAGAGCGACGATAATTATCTGAAGGATCTGTGTTTTTGGCTCCTCGTTGGAATTCCAAATAGGTCGCTAAACAAAAGTCTTCGCCAATGGCTTTTCGGATTTTGATTTCACTTACTTCGATATAGAAATCTCTATTTCTGCCAAATGCCGCTTCTATTGGTGCCAGTAGATCATTTTTCAGCAGGATTTCCCCTGAGGGCTGAACGTTGACAAATCCATCGGCAAGAACCGATGTGAACCCTTGATCAAAGGCAGAGGGGCTTCGTTCGAGCTCGCCCCTAAACCATCCAGAAATAAAGGCGTGAAGCCGGGCTACTTCAGCAGCGATTTCTTCCGTGTTAATCATTGTCCTCGTTAAACCTCTGCTGCCAAAGTTGTTGGGCACTACCCACTCATAAAAATATGAGCCGAGAAACCACTTGTTAGCCGTTTATTCTACGGTTCACTAATAAAGCTTTTGTAAGGTCAGACAAGCATTGGACTTGTCTGCCGCTTTCGTCAAAGTTTTCGGGCGAAAGCCATGCCTCAAAGGCTGTTTTTATTGAGGGCCATTCGCCTTCAATGGTAGCGAACCAGGCTGTGTCCCGGTTCCGCCCTTTCACGATCATATGGTTTCTAAATGTGCCTTCATAGGAAAACCCCAATCGCTCAGCAGACCGACATGATTGTTCATTGTAGGCGTTGCATTTCCATTCGTAGCGACGGTACCCCTGCTCAAAAGCACGTTTCATCATCAGATACATGGCCTCTGTTGACGCCGGCTTGCCTTTCATCAAGTTGGAAAAATGGATGCTACCAACTTCGATAGATCCCTGAACAGGTGCAATACGAAGGTAGGAAGCCATTCCAACCGCTTGACCAGTGGCCAGATCAATGACCGCAAAGAACAAGGGGTCATCACCCAAACAAGATGCTTTCATCCAATCCTGGAATTCAGTCAGGCTATCAAAGGGGCCGTGGGACATATAGGCCCAATCGCGCCCTTCTTCGTCTACCTGAAAGGCATCAAACAGATCTTTTGAGTGATCGACAGCATTAATTGCCTCAAGTCGACAGAACCGGCCGACCATTTGTGACGCGCTGGGCCAATTTGGTGTTTTCCAAGACGATAGATCTGCACCTATTTTTTGTCCCAAGTCATTGCGTGAAACCATGGCTATCTCCTTGACTATAACTAAGCCTAGCTTAGACTTAGCAGATGGAGTTAAAAGCACCAGTAAATCCAAGTTAACCAGACCGGAGCTAGCCAGATGCGGAAATCAATCGCATTGATGTTGTTCGTGTTTCTAATGGGCCTCGCCCCCGCAGCAAAAGCAGAATTTCTTGGCTCATATTATGCGCGCCTTTCACTTGATGACCACTACAATTCCAAAGGCAAACGCTTGAAGAACGCAGCAGCGATCGTTCGCCAAGACCGTGCAAACTATCACCGCTTTCATATCCGTGACGGCGAAGATGATTGGGATTCAGTATTCGGCAGTAAACGCAACCGAGCACATATGGAACGCATGTTGAATCGAGGTTCCTGGACAAAGGGATTGCGCAAGAAGATCATCAACCGTACGCCACTCATCCATGTAGAAATCTATAGAGATTTCATCAATCTGAAAGTCCTGGACTAATTTACTTTTTGGTTCAGACTGCCGTAATCAAAAACAATTAAATTAGCCGGTTCATTTAGACCTTCAACCTGGCGGTTCTTTAATGAACTGTGTCCCATTCTTGGCTGATACCCCTGCCCTAGAGCTTTCTGAAAAGTACTGGCTGCTACGGTCGCTGAAACTTTCTCAACCTTGTTATGTTTTTCCAGTTTAGCGGCCAGATTAACAGCGTCACCGATTACAGTCATCTCAAGCCTTTGCTCATCGCCAACAGCACCGAATACAACCTTTCCTGTAGCAACAGAAAACCCAATTGCCAAAGGATCAAGGCCTGCTGAAATCCGTTGATTCGCCCAGTCTGCTGTTTCTTGTAACAAATCTTCAAGCGCTCTCAGCGCCTGTGCAGCTTGATCTTCTGTTTCTTTGACAACACCAAATGTCGCTAAAATGCCGTCGCCTAAGAACTTGTCGATGGATCCACCATTCTCATTAATGACTTTCCCCATTCGTTTTTCATACTCTGCCAGCAATGCCATGACTTCATTGGGCGGTAGTTCTGTGGCCATTTGGGTAAAGCCACGAATATCAGCCATTAGAATCGCAGCATCTCTGATCTCGCCTTGCCCAGGTTGAAGAGACTGTTCCGCAGACGTGATGGTTTCTGCTACTCCAGGCGCAAAAAATCGAGAGAGCTCTTGCGTCGCGGTTCGTTCAACTGCCGCCTCGACAACGACGGTACGACCTCTGTGAATAGCGGCTGCCAGGATAAAGGTTACCAGCAGGATCGATACGATCTTATCAATCTCCGCGCCGATCAAAATGGAATTTGAGGTCAGGTAAGTGACATAGTCGCTGGTTATCATATCGCTCATGGCATCAAACTGTAAGACGTAGAGGAACATTACGCCCCAGCCTAAGGCAGCACAAATGCCTGTAAAGAGTATGTAGAACGGCTCAAATCTCAAAGCTCTTAAAGCAATGAAAATAAACACATAAAGCAGAGTTGGAGCCTTCAAATAAAAAGAAGGCGGTTGCTCATATTGTAAATGAAAGCTCCAGATCAGGCCGTAGAGAAGCGCCAAGTCTGCAAGAATTGAAAGGCAGAGATACCATCTGGGCAGATCAGTCCTGAAAGACAGCCACAGACGAAGCAGCGTAAAAGCAAAGTATGACGCTAAAACAAATGGTACAGGTGCAAAACTCGCCTCAGCATCAAATGTCTTAGGTGCCGCTGAATAAAGCAATCCCATGAAAACAATCAAACCGAACTGCAACCAGCCGATCAACCGTTCGCTCTCTCGCTGCCGTCGAAGGATGAGTTTTATCACACGTGCCGGTAACTGT
>CAJQQJ010000234.1 GCA_905480445.1 uncultured Alphaproteobacteria bacterium
ATGGGCATGACCATTCCAAAAGCTTATGGTGGCCGAGGACTCAGCTATCACGATACAACTTTGGTCATTGAAGAAATGGCACGTTGCTGTGGCGTGATGGGTCGGATCACTGTTGAGGCCAATATGGGCGCGATTGGCGCCGTGATGGAATATGGCAGTGAGAAGCAAAAGAAGCTCGGTGCGGACTTGGTTCTGGCCGGTGATAAACCAGCAATCTGTATCACAGAAACAAACGCAGGTAGCGCGGCGACGGAGATGACGACAACCGCTGTTAAACGCGGCGACAAGTATATTCTTAATGGTAAGAAACACTGGATCACCGGTGGTGGGGTTTCCAAATTTCACCTGATCTTTGCGCAATTGATGGAAAACGGCGTTAGCCAAGGCATTGCTGGCTTCATTGCGGTTAGAGGTGAGACAACAGGATTGGTTGTCGGTACGCGCGAACCAGCAATGGGGCTGCGCGGTATACCAGAGACGGAAGTTATCTTCGAGGACATGGAAGTTACAGAAGACATGATCGTCATACCGCCAGCTGGTATCAGGCGCGGTTTTGCAGGTCTAATGAACGCCTATAATGCACAGCGGGTTGGTGCTGGCACGGTGGCTCTAGGGATTGCTCAAGGGGCCTATGAAGAGGCCACCTCTTACATGTTAGAGCGTGAGCAGTTTGGCCGACCGATTGCCGAATTCCAAGGCTTGCAATGGATGCTAGCTGATATGTCGATAGGTCTAAAAGCATCACGTGCTCTACTCCATGAGGCTGCCATTGATGCAGGAGATGGTTTTCCAGATATCTGTGCTGCTGCACAAGCCAAAATCTTGGCTTCGGAGACAGCGCTCAAAGTGACAAACGATGCGCTGCAGATCCATGGAGCCATGGGCTACTCACGTAAACTGCCATTGGAACGTATGGCACGAGATGCGCGTATGTTCACGATTGCGGGCGGAACGGCACAGATATTGAGAACCCAAGTTGCTAGCTCGATCCTAGGTATTAAGGTTCCGCAATCCAGGGATGGCTACGCTAGGATTGAAACAGGTTTAGCGAAAGCAGCTGAATAGCCTTTAGCTCTGTTTTCGTTGTCCAGCGTAGGTCATCATCAGGATTCCGGTGGTCAGGATAGCGATTGCTGTCCACCCAATCCATCCCATTGCCTCGCCTAGAATTAGAAAGCCCAACAAGGCACCCATTCCGGGCACGCCTGCCATGAAGGCGGAGGTTGCAGTAGATCCAATATGCCTGACCGCAGTTGCCACCATCAGCAATCCAATGAGGTTGGGCACGATGCCTTGGTAAAGTGTTTGCACGAGGATCTGTGTTTGACTGGCTTCTGCGAAACCCGTGGGTAGGAAGAAGTACCAAACAGGCAGATAAAAGGTTGCGTTCACTACGGTGCCGCAAAGCACAACATGAATGTTCTTTAGTTTCCAGCGGCGGTTGATCACCATGTAGATTGCGAAGAAGATTCCTCCGCAGACAAACATCACATCACCAAGCCATGATTCCTCAAAGGAAAAATGAGAGGTATCTGCAACCACTAAAACAGTTCCAAATAGGATCAAGATTGCACAGAAAAGCTGAAAAGGCGTTGCTCGTTCTTTTAGGAGAAACCAACCGAGTGCAAGGGTTATGACGGGAAGGCCGCCATTCATGAATATTCCGCCATGTGCGGCAGGGGCAAAATTGAAACCACCGAACACAAGTAGAATGTAGACCGGGCTTAGCAGGAAAGCCAAAACGGCTATCCGTTTCAAAGGCAGTGTCTGCCAGGGCTTGAAATAGAGCAAAAAGGGTAGGGCAACAACACTGGACACACCGTAACGCAAAGCCGCTAGATCATAAACAGTGAGCGGGGATAAAGCGCCTGCCCGCGCTGCTACAAGCCAGGTTGACCAGATAAGGACAATCGTAGAAGCACAAAAAATGCCCAGGACTTGATTGGTAGAGGGTTGTCCAACAGAGGTGTTCACTGACTCAGGCTTTCCAGCTGGGGATTAACTTCTTCTATGTAGAGCGATGAGGGGCTTAGGCTAGGGCTTGATAAATCAAGGCACGCAACTCTCTCCTGCTCGTCGTTGCACTGGAAGGAGCGAGTTGCGTGAAGAAGACGACCGAGAGGTCTTCCTTAGGGTCTACCCAAAAGAATGTACTGGCCATACCGCCCCAGCCGTAGTCCCCTGGAGAGCCAGATATGCGAGCCAAAACGGGATCGAGCGTCGACCAACCCAGAAGGCCGTAGCCCACACCAGTGAATGGCGTTTCTGAGAACGTAGCCGGGCCCATCGACGCAATATCGCCAGGCAGCTGGTTAGATGTCATCTGCTTAATGGTGCGTGGTGCTAGGATAGAGCTAGTTTCACCTTGGCTTCCACGCCTCAAAAACTCTGCAAAAGAGCGGTAATCCGACAAGGTGGAGATAAGGCCTCCTCCACCAGAAAAAGTCTTTACCTTTTCTGCAAGATAAGGGGAGCTCGTTGCGTGATCGAGTAGGCGCATGCCACCATCTCTGTGAGGTCCGTAAAGATTTGGGAAGCGGTCCAAATCCTTTGCTTTGACCCCGAATGAAGTCTCATTCATTTCAAGTGGATCGAATATGATTTCCTGCAGAGCTTTATCTAGAGGTTTCCCGCTAACAACCTCCAGAACACGGCCCAAC
>CAJQQJ010000235.1 GCA_905480445.1 uncultured Alphaproteobacteria bacterium
GATCCTCGAGCTCATTCAAGATCTGCAAAAACGCCTAAACATGGGATTGATTTTCATTTCCCACGATCTGGGTGTCGTTCGTCATATTGCGGACCGTGTGATCGTCATGAAGGACGGTGTCGTTGTTGAAGAAGGCAGCAAAGAACAGATTTTTGACAGTCCCCAGCATCCCTACACAATTGAGCTTATCAACGCTGACCCAAGCGGCGAACCCAATCAACCCGCACCAGATGCGCCGGTAGTGGTTGAGACCGACAATATCAAAGTTCACTTCCCTATCCGCTCCTCTTTCTTGAGACGTACAACCGGTTATGTAAAGGCTGTCGACGGGATCAGTTTGAAGATCCGTGCTGGCCAGACTGTTGGAGTGGTCGGAGAATCAGGTTCTGGTAAAACCACACTTGGCCTTGGGCTTCTTAAGCTCGTAAAGAGCCAAGGGCCAATTGTTTTCATGGGGAAACCCATTGAGAACCTAAACAACAAAGAGCTACGCCCTTTCAGAGCTGAAATGCAAATTGTGTTTCAAGATCCTTTTGGTTCGCTGTCGCCGCGTCTCACAGTAGGTGAGATCATTGGCGAAGGTCTTGAGCTCCACAGTCCTGATCTCAGCATTGAGGATCGTGAGAAGCGCATCATTCAATCCTTGACCGAGGTTGATTTAGACCCAGAATTCAGACACCGCTTTCCACACGAGTTTTCTGGTGGCCAGAGGCAAAGAGTTTCTGTCGCCCGCGCCATGGTTTTAGAGCCATCATTCCTGGTATTGGACGAACCGACTTCTGCACTTGATCGCTCTGTGCAATCACAGCTCGTCGATCTGTTGAGGGATCTACAAAAACGTCGCCAGACGGCCTTTCTCTTCATCAGTCACGATTTGAGGACGGTGCGAGCCCTCGCTGACGAAATCATCGTCATGCGGCAGGGGAAAGTCGTTGAACAAGGCTCAGCCGAGCAGATATTCGATGCGCCGCAAGAAGCCTACACACAAAGCCTACTCGCGGCGGCATTCGATCTAGCCGTAAAGAACAAAGAAGTGATTGCGGATTAAATCCTAGTCTTGCAGGCTGCGGTAGTAAGCAAGTTTTTCATCATCGAAAACAAACAGGTTGCGGCAGAACTCGCATTGCGAGGAGATCTTGCCGTCGACTTTGCAGTCTTCCAACTCTTCTTCATCAAGCGTCGATAGAACCTGCGCCAACCTGCTTTCGTCACAACGGCAGGCAAACTTGAGTTCGATCGGATCATAAACGACAACCCCATCTTCATGGAACAAACGATAGAGCAGACCACCCGCGTCCAGCTCTGTATCCAGAAGCTCTTCGTTTTTGACGGAGGACATAAAGATAACCGAGCGTCGCCAGATTTCCTTCGAGTCCTCGAGGTCACCATCAGCGTTTCCACCAATTTCTGGCAGCCTTTGGAGTGTGATGGCTCCCGCACGCCAACCTTTGTCGGTTAAGTCAGCCGCAAGACGCACCACCATATCAACCTGATCTGATTGAGAAAAATAATGCTGGATGCAATCAGCCAAGGTTGAACCAGTAAGTTCAACAATGCCTTGGTAGCGCTCTGAATGTTCGCCCTGATCCACTGTGAAAGCCAAGTAACCCGCGCCCATCAGCTGAGGTATAGACAAGGAAGAAGCATCTGGATTTTTCTGCATGGCATCTGCAAGCAGCGCTTCGTCATATTGAGCGTAGCCTCTTATTGCACCAACCGATGTCACGTCAGCAACCATCATGGAAACAGCGCCGTCGCCTTTGGTTTGGACGGTAAGGATGCCTTCAAACTTAAGCGCCGAACCCAAAACCGCAGCCAAAGCCAATAGCTCCGCCAGAGAGCGCGCTACTGGCTCAGGGTAATTGTGGCGGCTCATGATTTCATCAACCTGGGAGCCCAAGCGGACAAGGCGCCCGCGAACGTCGGTTTGATGAACCAAGAAAGGCTGGATCAGGTTGTCTGCAACTGCTGTCATTGCTTAGTTTTCTCCGTTCATGCACCAGTTCAAGATGCCTTTTTGCGCGTGGAGCCGGTTCTCGGCTTCATCCCAAATCACAGACTGAGGGCCATCCAGAATATCGGCGGTCACTTCCCTGCCTCTGTAGGCCGGCAAACAATGCATGAAGATGGCATCCTTGTTCGCACCGTCCATAAGCCTTTGGTCAACCTGATAGGCCTGAAGGAGGTTATGTCGATCTGAAGATTCGTCCTGATCCCCCATGGAGACCCAAGTATCGGTGACAACGCAATCGGCACCATCAACGGCTGCTTCGACGTCAGAAGTAACCGACACTTTTGCGCCTTGCTCCTGGGCCCACTTCAAGATCTCTGCATCTGGAGAAAGTTCCGCGGGCGCGGCAATTGCCAGTTCAAAATCAAATTGTACCGCCGCATGGATCCAAGAAGCCGCCATGTTATTGCCATCACCGCTCCAGGCGATCTTTTTGCCCTTAATCGGCCCTTTGTGTTCTTCAAAGGTCATGACGTCAGCCATCAGCTGGCAAGGATGGGTTCTGTCAGTTAAACCATTGATCACGGGAATTGTCGCGTGCTCAGCCAACTCGAGTAGTTTTGATTCAGCAGTCGTTCGAATCATGATCGCATCGACATAGCGAGATAGAACACGTGCAGTGTCCGCCACTGTTTCGCCTCGGCCAAACTGTGTTGTCTCACGCTCGAGGACAATAACGTCGCCGCCCAGCTGTCGCATGCCGACTTCGAAGGAAACCCGTGTGCGGGTCGAGGGCTTTTCAAACAATAAGGCTAAGGTTTTGCCCGACAAACTCGAGTTCGAGCCGCCTGCTTTTAGATCTGATTTCAAAGCAGCTGCTTTATCCAGCATGGCTCTGAGATCAGGTTTTGAAACAACGTCCAGATCTAGAAAATGGTTAACCATGTCCCTATGCCGCCATCGCTGAAAGCGTGCTGTCTAAAATGGCTACTGCTTCGTCGACGTGAGTTTTCTCGATAATCATCGGAGGCAACAAACGAACTGTGTTTTCCGCCGCCGGTATTGCAATCAAGCCGTTTTCACGCAAGGCTGTAATGACAGATCCAACAGGATAAGCATCAGTTATTTTGATACCCAGCATCAATCCGGAGCCACGAACGAGATCTATCTTGTCGCTGTGTTTGTTAGTAAGGCTTTCTAGCTCTTTGCTTAGATAGTCCGATATCGCGTTCACAGAATCAAAAAAACCTGAGGCCATAATAACATCTAGGACACCGTTGCCGACTGCCATAGCGAGCGGGTTGCCGCCATAGGTACTGCCATGCGTACCAGGCACCATACCAGCCGCAGCTTCTTTTGTGGCTAGGCAAGCTCCTAGTGGAAAGCCGCCGCCAATACCTTTAGCAGAAGCAGCGATATCTGGTGCAACCTCAGCCCATTCATGGGCGAAGAGCTTTCCTGTACGGCCCAAGCCACACTGCACTTCGTCAAAGATCAAAAGCAAACCGAACTCGTCACAGGTCTCGCGAAGGCCTTTCAAATAATCGTAGGAGGCCGGGATAATGCCACCTTCACCAATGATCGGCTCGACCATAATCGCGGCCGTTTCCGGTGTAATCGCTGCTTTCATCTCATTGAGATTATCAAAAGCCACATGGTCAAAACCCTCAACGGCTGGCCCAAAACCCGCTAAAAGCTTCTCGCCACCACCAGCGGCAATGGTTGCAAGTGTGCGGCCGTGGAAAGCGCCATCACAACAAATGACACGATACTTTTCTGGGTTGCCAATATGGCTCTGGTACTTACGAGCTACTTTGATGGAACACTCAAGTGCTTCTGCACCGGAGTTAGTGAAGAACACCTGATCCGCAAAAGAGGCTTCGCAAAGCCGTTCTGCCAAAAGCTCACCTTCTGGAATACGAAAGAGGTTGGAAGTATGCCAAAGTTTCGCCGCTTGCTCCTGCAGCACTTTCACCATATGTGGATGAGAGTGACCGAGCGAGTTAACTGCGATGCCAGCACCAAAGTCCAAAAATCGTCGACCATCAGTCGAGAAGAGATAAGCCCCTTCACCCTTCTCAAAAGAAAGATCAATTCTGGCATAGGTTGGCATCATAGCTGTATCGGTCATGGAATCACCACTTGGTTGAAAGACAAATTTTAAAGAAGAATAATGAACAAAAGGGAAAAGCTCCAGTCACATCGAAATGTGTGGAGGTGAAGTATCGACCCTATGGTCGGAGTTTGTATCCGCGTTTTATCATCGCGTGAACGACTATCAGCAGAAATAGATTAAAGCAAGCCAAGAAAAGAGCACCGGCAACGATCGAAGCATCTGAAACTCCAATGAATCCGTAGCGGATACCGTTGATCATATGAAAAAACGGATTGAAAAGCGTAACCTGCTGCCAAAACTCCGGCAAGCGATCAATGGAGTAAAAAGTGCCCGAAAGGAATGAAAGTGGCGTGATAACGAAGTTCGTCATCGCTGACATGTGGTCAAATTTTTGCGCCCAAATACCGCCCACCATCCCCAACAAAGAGAGCAGAAAAGCCGTTGAAACAACGAAATATAACATCCAAAAAGGGTGGTGAATTGGCAAGTTTACGAAGACTTTCAAAGCAATAAAAACACCTATACCAACAAAGACACCACGTGTAACTCCACCGCCTGCATAGGCCACCGTCAGTTCTCTTGCGTTCAAAGGCGGCATCAAGACATCAACTATATTTCCCTGAATTTTGGAAACGATGATCGAAGACGACGTGTTAGCAAAGGCATTTTGTGCCACTGCCATCGCCAATAATCCTGGGGCCAAAAACAGAATAAATGGCATGCCGTTGATCTCTCGAACCGCTCCGCCCAACGCCAAATAGAAGATCGCCAAAAACAACAACGTCGTCACGACAGGTGCCATAACAGTCTGCAACCAAACTGACATGAACCGGCGAACTTCCTTCGTATACAAAGTCCAAAGCCCCCGGCCATTGATTTTACCAATCTGGCGGGGTTCCAACTTGTAGTGACTTTTGTTATCTCTGTGTTGCATAACTGCCCAATGGAAGCTTCTAGAAACTTGGTCTTAGATAAATGAGCTATAAAGGTCCAGCATCGAAGAGGAAAAAGGATCGGCCCGCCGTTGCGGCCTATACACCGCAGTCCTTAAGGCGCTCCGCCATGAACTATATTGAAAGATATGACTGCTCGGCGTCAGGGCTGGTTGATGTGCTCAAACGGAAAATCTATCGCTCGTCGGTTTTGCATAAAATCGACGTTGATGAATTGACGGCTACGATCCCAGATTTGTTGGAGGAATTCACCAACAAGAACTGGATTAATGATCAACGCTATGCCGATAACCTTTCGCGTAGCCTCTTCCGCCAAGGCTCTTCATTGCAAGCCATTCGTTTTAAGCTAGTCGAAAAAGGTGTGCAGCGTGACTTAGCTGAAGAGACAATAGAAAACCTTGCCGAAGAGTCCGCTCTTTCGAAACAAGACATTGATTTGGCAGCCGCTATTTCCTATGCCGAAAAACGCAGAATGGGACCTTTTCGGTTGGGCGAAGAAAAAGAAGGGCAGAAAGATAAAGACCTCGGCGCTTTGGCGCGACGTGGTTTCTCGTTCGAAATTGCCGAGAAAGTACTATCAACTGACAGAGAAGAATTGGAAGAGCTAGTCGAAGAATTTAAACGGCTTTAGGCTGCTTTGGACTTGCGCTCTTCAACGTTACTCAAGACTTCTAATCTTTCTTCACGAGACAGGATGATCCAATCGCGAATTTCGTCCATTGAACGCAAGCAACCGACACAAATCTCGTCACCCTTTCTGACCTGACAAATCTTCAGACAGGGAGAAGCAACCATCGTATCGGGAACGAAACGTTCGCGGTTACGACGTCTTTTTCGGGCAAGCGGATTAGCTGGCATCTTGTCTTCGGTTAAATCATTCATGAAACCAGATAATCCACAAAAGCTTTTGGGAAGTTTCTTGTAGGCGACAGTAGATGTTTGACAAGCGGCAATTCAGCTAGTGGCCCTCATCGACTCTTCTTGAAATTCATTGATGGTTGTGGGAGATAGGCCGCGCTTCCCCATTGCTCGCGAATAGGTTCAATCCATGGCTTCATTTCTCACGCTGAATGACTTTGACCCCAGAGGCAAAGCTGTCCTTTTAAGATTGGACGTCAACGTTCCAATGAAGAACGGTGTCGTCACGGATGAAACAAGGATCATCCGCGCGCTTCCAAGCCTGAAAAAACTTCGCGACAGCGGCGCCAGAACAATCATCTTGGCGCATCAAGGCCGCCCCAAAGGCACTGTCGGACCTGAGTTTACTTTAGCGCCAACCGCCAAAGTTTTTGCCAGAGAGATGGATCAATCTGTTCCACTCGTTCCAGCCTTAACCGGCTCTATAGCAAAAGAAGCCATAGCTGCGATGGAAGACGGCGACATCATTTTGTTGGAGAACTGCCGGTTTGATCCACGAGAAGAATCAAAGTACGAAGTTGCGCGCGAAAGTCTTGCAAACGAGCTAGCAGACTTGGCCGATGCCTACGTCAATGACGCTTTTTCTGTTTCCCATCGTGCTCACACAACGGTCTCATCGATAACAACCAAGCTTCCGTCCTACGCAGGATTGTTGATGCAAGACGAGCTGACATATTTGAACAAAGCGCTGGCCAGCCCAGATCGGCCGCTGGCTGCTGTCGTTGGCGGAGCCAAGGTATCCACCAAACTCGATCTGCTTTCCAACCTAGTCACCAAAGTTGATGCTTTGATCATTGGTGGTGGTATGGCCAACACTTTCTTAGCGGCCCAAGGTTACTCTGTCGGTCAATCTTTGTGTGAATACGACCTCGTCAACACAGCTAAGTCGATCTTGAGTAAAGCAAAAGACAGTGGATGCGAAATCTTGCTGCCACACGATGTTCGGGTTGCAACGAGATTGGAAGCGGGTCTCAGTTCTGCTGTTGTTGGCACCGACGAAGTACCAGAAGACCAAATGATCTTGGACACGGGCCCAGCATCCGCTGAGGAGCTCGTTGCTAAACTGTCCACTATCAAGACACTTGTTTGGAACGGCCCGCTCGGCGCATTTGAGATTGAACCATACGATGATGCAACAAAAGCCGTTGCTCAAGAAGCTGCACGCCTCACCAAAGCAGGGAACTTGGTTACTGTAGCTGGCGGCGGCGATACGGTGTCGGCCCTCATCCAAGCCAATGCCGAAGCGGACTTTTCCTACGTTTCGACCGCAGGTGGCGCCTTCCTGGAATGGTTAGAAGGTAAAACATTGCCTGGTGTAAAGGCACTAGAAGAAGCAGCTTCGAAAAGCTAGTTGGTGAGCAACTAGTTACAGACTGATTGCTTCTGGTCGACTAAATCTCCGCTCACTCCAGAACAATCTAAAATCGAATGAAAGATTGTATCGTGATCTATTGGCACGGATAGGACTCTTTGTGCCATTCTCTGCTTAAGGCCTTCGGAGAATTCTACGCCCTTGGACCCCCAAAAAACTAAAGGTATGTCCCTTTGTGCGCTAGGCGCCAAGAAGTTCGGCTTGCTGTGAAGATAGACACCTTTCTCGCCCAAAGATTCGCCATGGTCGGAAGCAAACAAAACCATCGCTTTTTCATCATCCAATTTGTTGAAAAGTTGGTCCAGAAATTCATCTACATAAAGAATGCTGTTGTCATAGGAATTGTTAAGCTCTTCAGTTGAACAGTTATACAAGGATGCCTTGTCACAGATAGGCCGGAACTGCCGGAAGCGATCATCAGGAACGCGGTTGTTATAGTTGGCGTGGCTGCCCATTGTGTGGAGGACTATGAATTTGTTACCGACAAAATTTCCTGAAGTGTGTGCCATCAATTCTAAAAGGGAAAGGTCAAATTTGTTAGCCGTCCCACCCTCCAGTACCTTGTTCTTTTCGTTATGCATAAAACAAACGTCAGCTTCTTCACAGTTACTCCGCCCTTTGTGAAGGTGGTTAGATAGAAAGAAGGTTTTGAAGCCCAGGGATTTCATCACCGAAATCGCAGATGTGTCTTTGAGAGGTAGAGAAAACTCAACCATTGGCAAATGAGACAAAAGACAAGCCACAGAAAAAACGGTCCTGGCCGAGCATGAAGTAGCGTTAGTGTAGCTGATCAGATTTGTCCTCTTTTCCAATTTTGGGGTCGTCAATCGATCGTAGCCATTGATGGAAAGATGATCACCCCTTGTCGACTCACCGATAACCAACACAAAGGTGAAGTCTTTGGTTTCTTCATCAAGATCAAATGGGAAAAGTTCTTCAATTTTCTGACGTTTTGCCAAAGGGATAGATCGCTTCACGATTTTCTTTTTCAACACGCCGTAAGTGTTTCGATAGATACTTGTTGGTGCAAAAAAGGGTTCGACAAGCTTTTTTCCAGCAATGGTATTTTTCTTGCCGTCAACAAAGTAAGGGAGGGCATAGAGCGGAAGAAAGAGAGCAAGCGTTAAAAGAAAAGCTAAAATCCGTTTCCCAAATGTTTGCTTTTTTATCTTCAGGAAGAATGTCAGAACAATTGGAATTCCAGCGTAAATCAAAAGATAGAGACCTCAGCATAACTAGAGGATTCCCATAGGCTGGAATATTTGGTAACTTTTGTCATGCAGAAACCTTTCGTCAGCCAACCCGAACTTTTTG
>CAJQQJ010000236.1 GCA_905480445.1 uncultured Alphaproteobacteria bacterium
ACCGTAAATCAACCCCTGATCTGTGACTGGCCCAACCGACCCAAACAAATGATTTCCCATGAGATTGGCAAAGAAGCAATAACAGACTGGCGAGTTCTTTCACGAGAAGTGAATGCCACTCGCCTAGAGCTGAAACCCTTAACAGGGCGGTCTCATCAACTGCGTGTTCATATGCTTCACTTAGGCCATCCAATCTTGGGTGACAGACTTTACGGAAGCCAAGAAGATTACAGTTCAGTTGACAGATTACAGCTTCATGCTCAAAGCCTGACCATACATCATCCCAACAATGGTGAACGCGTGACGTTCGTTGATCCTTGTCCCTTTTGACTCGGCGCAGCAGTTAGATTAACAGAAACCAACAAAAGCGTGGAAACTTCAACGCTGATCAGGGGAAAACGATGAACAACTTCATGACAAATATTAAAAGCGTCAGCCTTTGGAAACGCGCCATCATCTGGGCTTTATTGCTAGGATTGGTGTTTGCTGTTGGCCGTGCTTTTTCTAATGGCTTGCCACTGACAGTTGGCTATTTGTTTTCCAACCTTGTTCCCTGGCTGCTCGTTGGCGCACCTTTGTATGCGGTCTTGATGTCATTGATGGGCAAACGAAATGACTAGTTGATTTCGAGCCCTCGAGCTAACCGTTTCCCATCGCCTTCTTGCGCAGGTCAGATACCGCATTGGCGTGGGCGTCAAAACCTTCGTAAGTCGCGAAACGATGTGTATGTGGTGCCATTTCATTGAAACCCGTGCGGGTCATGTGCCCGATTGAGCAGGACTTCAGAAAGGAATGGACGCCGAGCGGTGAGTGACTGTGAGCGGCGCCGGACGTCGGCAAAACACAGTTTGGGCCCATCATGTAGTTGGCGATGGAACCAGCCGCGTATTCGCCCAACAAGATCTCAGAAGCGTTGCGAATGTGATGCAGGTGCTCAAAAGGCTCTTTGCTCAGAACCTGAAGGTGTTCTGGAGCGTAATCATTGATGAAGTCGTAAGCTTGTTGTCTGGTTTCACACAGGACAATGCCACCTGAATTTCCTGATAGAACAGTTGAGGAATAATCAACCCGCTCACTGCTCATTTCTTTCCAGTAATTGGGGATAGCAGAACGCGCTTTGTCGGCGACTTCGTTTGACCAAGTAACAAGGAAGGCCGAGCTGTCTGGGCCGTGTTCTGACTCAATTATAATGTCCATGGCGGCCAATTCTGGATTGGCAGTTTCATCAGCCAACACGATGACCTCGCTAGGGCCTGCTGGAAGCCCGGTATCTATGCGGTGAGAAAGCAAACGCTTGGCCGCTACGAACCATGGACTGCCCGGCCCTTCTATCTTTCGACAGCGCGGGATGGTGTCTGTGCCAAAGGCAACAGCAGCGACCGCCTGGCCGCCACCAGCCTTGTAAACTTTGTCTACGCCAGCAATACGCGCGGCCACCAGAGTTGCGGCGTCGACCTTGCCATCAGCGCCAGGAGGGGTGATGATAATGGGAGTAGGGACGCCTGCGACGACTGCTGGAATTGCGGTCATGAGTGTGACAGAGGGGAAAGATCCTTTGCCACGTGGGGAGTAACAAGCAACGGAATCAATCGGTGTGTAACGCTCGCCTACAATGACACCGGGTCGGATTTCCTTCATCCACATGTCTTGTGGCATTTGATCTTGGTGGAAACGGCGAATGTTATCGGCAGCGTATTCCAACGTTTTGATCATTTCTGGATGAAGCGCAGCGAAAGCTTCGTCAAAGTCGGCTTCTGTCGCCGCAATTTGATCGGCACCAATATCTGCACCGTCAAATTTTTTGGCGAAGCGTGCTAAGGCCTCATCGCCCTCTAAGCGCACGGCCTCCACAATGGGGGCAACTTGTTCCATTTCATGATGCAAGTCATCCTCTGCACGCGCCAATAGCTGCTCTCGGTCCTCGTCTGACAGTTTTGCGAGTTCATGAATTGCGATTGGGCGGGTCATAAGGCTGGCCTTCTAGGTCTGGTGCGAACAGGCTTTGATTAAAGGAGCAGAGATCGCAGAGCAAGAGAGCAAAGTCGCGCAGACAATTCCTCGCGGCTTTGTTAGGATTCCAGTCGCTTTTGTGTCGCCTGCAAGATAGATAACAAACTGCCAGCTTCAGCCCCTAGTTTCTCGTCTAACGCGTCCAACACGGAGGAGAACTCTTGCGCTACGGAAGAATGAAACTCAGCCCCTTTAGGCGTTAGATGTAGGTAGACTTGGCGCTTGTCTCTTGCGTCGCTATCTCGGCTTACCCAGCCACTGTTTTCCAGAGAAACTAGTATCCGCGAAAGGCTTGCCCGTTTCAAAAGACAGGCTTTCGCAACGGCGTGAAATTCAGGTCTTTCGTTTTGAGCAATGAAGCGAAGTATCCGCCATTTCTGATCTGTCAGGTCGTACTTCTGAAGTGTCGGTCTGAAAGACTTCATCACTTGCTCATAAGTTGCCAGCAGTTGAATAGGCAACGAGTCTTCCAGTTTTCGGATCGGTGAATTCATAGCCTTTGCTTAGTATGATAACACCATTAGATCAATCATTGATATGATAATGATAACATGTTAACGATAATTAAGAAAAAAACTCATGGAGGTTTCAATGACAGCTTACGAAGATATGAGAGCAGACAAGACACGCCCCTTTACCGGCGCGGAGTACATTAAGTCGCTGCAAGATGATCGTGAGATCTATATTTACGGCGAAAGGGTGAAAGACGTCACTACCCATCCAGCGTTCCGCAATTCTGTTCGTTCCACCGCAGCGCTTTATGACGCTTTGCACGACCCCAAACATAAAGACATTCTGACGACGCCGACTGACACTGGCAATGGGGGCTACACACACAAATTTTTCAAGCCAGCTAAATCTTCTGCCGATCTCTTTGCCCAACGTGATGCAATCGCTGAGTGGGCGAAGTTTTCCTACGGCTGGATGGGGCGGTCTCCAGATTACAAAGCCGCGTTGATGAACACGCTCGGTGCCAACGCTGAGTTCTATGGCCCCTTCGCCGACAATGCACGTGCTTGGCACAAGAAATCTCAAGAGGCGGTGCTCTATCTGAACCATGCCATCGTTAACCCTCCTATCGACCGTGACAAGCCGAGCTCAGAGGTGAGGGACGTCTATCTCTGTGTAGACCGTGAGACAGACGCTGGCATTCACGTTTCTGGTGCCAAAGTTGTCGCCACTAATTCCGCACTCACGCACTACAATTTCTTGGCTCAGAACATGTCAGGTGAAATCGACCATGAAGATTTCGCCACCATGTTCATTGCGCCGATGAATGCACCAGGCGTTAAGCTCTTCTGTCGGGCTTCGTACGAGATGGCCTCCAGTAAAATGGGCAGTCCTTATGATTACCCGCTTTCCTCACGGTTTGACGAAAACGATGCGATCATTGTTTTCGATGATGTTTTTATCCCTTGGGAAAACGTTCTGGTCCATAAAGACATCTCAATGCTTCAGAAGTTCTATCCCATGTCCGGTTTCTTCAATGGCTTCACCTTCCAGGCCTGTACGCGGCTTGCTGTGAAATTGGATTTCATGTCGGGCCTGCTTTCCAAGGCATTGAATTCATCAGGCACTCAGGACTTCCGAGGTGTTCAAGTTGCACTCGGTGAAGTCATCAACTGGCGTAACACATTCTGGTCTTTCTCAGACGCGATGTGCGGCGCACCAGAAGAATGGAAGAACGGTACGGTCTTGCCAAATGGCAGAACATCGTCGGCTTATCGGATGTTGGGCCCTGATGCCTGGGCAAGAGTTAAGGAGCTTGTTCAGCAAGTAGTCGCTTCCGGCCTCATCTATTTGCCGTCCTCGGTCAAGGATTTCCAAAATCCTGATGTTGACCGTTATCTCAAGCAATATGTTCGTGGCTCAAACGGTGTCGAGTACAAGGAGCGAATCAAGATCATGAAGTTACTTTGGGATTCTGTTGGCACTGAGTTTGGCGGTCGCCACGAGCTCTATGAGCGTAACTACGCTGGCACCAATGAAATGGTTCGTTTCCAGTCTATCTTTCAAGCAAAGGGCAAAGGCACATTCCAAGAAATGGAGGCCTTTGCTGAAAAATGCATGTCAGACTACGATGAGAACGGTTGGACTGGTGATACATGGTTCAATCCAGACGATGTCTCTGCTCTTTAGTTCTCGCAGTTACTAAGAGAGTCTGCGAGGAAACTTGAGACTCTCTCTGCGAACTCTTCCTGAAAGACAGTCCGATCAAAATTAGGATGATCATTGGTGAGTTCTTTCGGTATTTCGCCTTCTATCACTTTCGGAAAAGGCGCTATGAATGAATAGTGCTGTGCCTTTGCTACAGTGACCAGTTCCACTGGTGCTCTCACAGGCATGTTGTTTAATGTTTTTGCAACACGGTCAATGTGGGCTTCTGCCAAAAGAACATTTTCGATTTCAGGTTTCCACAATTGCACGAATTTTGTTTGAATTCGGGCTAGGCTTTCGTCTGTGAAGGCAGAAGCTAAGGGATCAACAACCACGGCTGCGCAGAGGCGCTTGTCGCTGAAGTCAGTGTTGTCGCCAGTGGTCAAACGTGACGGGCTCATTTTTCTCACGACGTGACAAACAGGGTCGTGTGGGTAACTTTGGCAGCCTTTCCAGATTAGGTCCATTTCAGGCTTAGCGCCCATTACCGAAAGCATTGTGTAACCGCCAAGTGAAAACCCGAACCCACCTACATGGTTAGATGTAATGTCAAAGTTGGGAAGCGCTCCTGAGGCTAATTGATCGATGATTGCAGTTATTTGTCGTGGGCGGCCTTCCATGACAGCAGGACTTCCTGCGCCTGAGTCATCGCGGAAATTGTTTCTTGGATGCAATGGCGCGGCGGCTATCAACCCTTTCTTCGCGAGTTCTATAGCGACGTTTCGATGGCCTAAGTCTGAACCGCCAGTACCATGCGACAGAACCACTAAGTTTCTTTGACCTGAAGCCACTGACGCGTTGCGTTTGGCCACAAAAGAAAAGGGACCTAATTTGAGAAGGCCGGTTGCTTCTTCTGTTGGGTACCAGAGAGAAAGCTGCATCGAGCCGCCCATTGGATCGTTTAATTGAACGCGTTTGAAACCGACGTTGTAATCGCCTGCAATGGCATTGCCTGCGAGGAGAGATGCGTAAGAATAAAGGACAGCTAGTCCGGTGAACAAAGTGGGCATTCGCATAATTCTTACCTTCTGTTGTTGGAATAGCCCACAATCGAGTTTGTTTGTATTTCGCGCGACCTAATTTGCGATCTAGTCGTTCTCTTTCATGATTTAGTACCTCGAAGCCATTCTCACATTGGATTGTCTAAGGTAAGACCGTGGCATGCCAATGGTTCCTGTGAGACCTCAGCATAACTAGAGGATTCCCATAGGCTGGAATATTTGGTAACTTTTGTCATGCAGAAACCTTTCGTCAGCCAACCCGAACTTTTTGTGACCACCAGCGATCTTGATCATCCAGCACTTCATGCGCTTGA
>CAJQQJ010000237.1 GCA_905480445.1 uncultured Alphaproteobacteria bacterium
ATGAATACCAGGCGTGACGCCGCTTCAGTTGCCCCATGTATTGCGCCCGTTCAGAGGCAAATAAGTTAGCATAGGCCTCGAAGTCGCTTTGCCTATGAAGTCTAAGCCTAATTCGAGATGTTTCTAAAGTAGGAGCTGTAATCATAGTTGTTTATTCATCAATCCAAGCATCTTATTTGACAGCTGCCTAAATCACAATTTCCATTGCCTTATAGCCCTGGAAATAAAGCATGGTTGTCAAATCAGTGTTGTTGATTTGGAATGGCGTGGCTTTGCGAACAATCTCTTTTCCAAAATAACCAACCCCTAACCCCGCTGCCTTCAGCATTGGGATGTCATTGGCACCGTCGCCGATTGCAGCTGTCTCAGCCAAAGTGATGCCTAGGCTGAGTGCTTCTTCACGGATGATGTCCTCTTTTGTCGCTCTATCTACAAGCGGAAGTAAAAGATTGCCCGTGAGTTTGTTATCGAACACGGCCAAGTCATTAGCCAGGTCGACATGAAAACCAAGCTTCTCTCTCACGACTGTCGTGACAAACTTAAAACCGCCAGAAACCAATACCAAGCGCGCACCGTTTTGGCGCATCGTCGCGACTAGAGATCGAGCACCAGGCTGAAAAACAATCGATTCAGCGATATTCTCTAAGGCATCGGTCGATAGACCAGCAAGCAAGCCAACGCGTTCCCTGAGAGCCTCGACAAAATCCAACTCCCCAGCCATTGCTCTCGCTGTAATAGCGGAGATCTTTTTCTTAAGCCCTAACGCAGCTGCCATCTCGTCAATCGACTCTCCGACGATCATCGTTGAGTCCATGTCCGCAGTCAAAAGCTTCTTTTTTCGATGAAGGATAGATTGCACAGCGAAATCAACTGTTGGTAACAGTTGTCTAAGCAATCGAACTAGTTCAATTCGTTGTGACGGTGTTAGATCGCAAAAAATGTCGATAGCAACGTAATCACAAAGACCATCAGGATCGCCGGTTATCTTGCCGCCAACGCTCAGAACTGCTTTCTGAGCGGCGTTAAGGTGTTCCTCAACTAAAGGATTGCCGACCAACGTTAGGATTGCTTTGTAAACTTTCTCAGCCATGGTCGAAAACAGTCCCTCTTGCTCTTATTATTTCATCCCTTAACTAGCCTCCGCGCGAATCGAGGTCAACTCGATTTCGAATCCAGAGGACAATTAGCGCCCCTTCCACACAGGTTCACGTTTTTCAGCGAAGGCTCTGGGTCCCTCTAGTGCGTCTTCAGAGTCCGTTATGCGATTATAGATGTCGAGTTCATTGTCACCGCCTGGCTTCACGCGTCGCATGGCTTCTGGGGTCGACATACCGTCAATATAGACCATCACTTCCTTGAAACCTTGTAATGCTAATGGTGCTCCCTTGGCTGTCTCCGCAGCCAACTCAAGCGCTGCTTCTCTCAGTTGGTCAGCTGGAACAACACGGTTCACAAGTCCCCATTTGAGGGCCTCCTCTGCATCCATAGGCCTCCCAGTCAGTAACAACTCTTTAGCGACATTCATTGGAATAAGCCGAGGTAATTTCTGCGTCGCGCCTGCGTCCGCCAAAAAACCCCGTTGCATTTCCGGCAAAGAAAACCAGCCGTTTTCTGACATAACAATCATATCGCAGGACAAGACGACCTCAAAGCCGCCACCAATCGCGGCACCGTTTACGGCGGCAATCACTGGTTTCTTAAGGTCCCAGAACTCTGTGATGCCAGCAAAACCGCCAGGCCCAAAGCCCTTGATAGGATCATTGTCCATCGCTGGATCCATGCCACCTTCGGCCACTTCTTTCAGGTCCCAACCGGCGGAGAATATTTTCTCACCAATCCCCGTGATTACGGCACAGCTGAGTTCTGGATCATTCTGAAAGTCCAGAAAGGTTTGGTACAACTCACGGCTGAAAGCCCGGTTGATTGCATTCACCGGTGGGCGGCTCATCGTTATTTCTAGTACACGTCCGGTCCGTTGCGTCTGGACATAACTTTCGGTGCTTTCAGTCATCGATTTCTCCGTTTAACATTTCCACCTATAGAAACCGATTCCAGTGCCGAGATCAAACAGACTTTCACTCTCTTGTGACGGCAATACCCAAAAGAATCAAAATCAACGCTATCCAGGCGTTCGCTGACGGCCTTTCCGCCAAGATCATCGCACCCCACATGATGCCAGTAATCGGCACAAGGAAATTGATCTGGGAAAAGAATGATGCTCCTCGACGGCTTATGATCGAAAACAACAAGAGCGTCGCAATTGCCGTTTGTACAACGCCGAGAATAATCATTGCGCCCCAGGCCTCAAGGCTAGGGTTAATGTTCCAAGGCTGTTCAATCAAGACCACATAAGGAATCATCCACAGCATCGATGTCAGTAGAATGCCTGCAACCAAACCTCTGCGTGGATAGCCAGCCAGCTTCTTGGAAATCATTGCATTGAAGGCATAACAGGTAGCGGCACTTGCGACGGCCAACTGTCTGATAACGTCATCACCCAACAGGAATATTTTTTCTGGCCCGATCAGCACGATCATACCGATGAACCCTAAACAAACTCCAATCAGCTTACGGACGGTCATTTTTTCATCAGTGGTGAAAATGTGAGCCAAGACGATCGTGAATAGAGGCATCACTGCCATGAGAATTGCAGAGACCCCGCTATCAATCTTCTCCTGCCCCCAGTTGATCAAAGTGAATGGCAGCGCATTACCGAGAAATCCTGCAAGTGCAA
>CAJQQJ010000238.1 GCA_905480445.1 uncultured Alphaproteobacteria bacterium
CCTCTTTTTTTAAGCGTAAATCACCAAAATAACCAAGATCAATTGCTTCAACCATGATGTCCTGCCACGCAAATTACCAATCACGCCAACACAATAGAATCAAACCAGAAATGTGTGAACACGGTAGGATCAAGTCGGGGAAGAAGAGAGAGCTGAAACATCCCAACACCTCTTCCCGCACTTGTTGCGGGGTCCAGGGTTCAACGGGCGACAGTGAGGACCAGAGAGATAGGATCATCGAAAGTATTCAGCTTTCTAACACTCCACTTGATGACAACTGGACCCCGTCCTTCGACGGGGAAAAAGAGAGAACTGAAACATCCCAACACCTCTTCCCCGCACTTGTTGCGGGGTCCAGGGTTCAACGGGCTACACTGGGGACTAGAGAGATAGGATCATCGAAAGTATTCAGCTTTCTAACACTCCGTTTGATGACAGCTGGACCCCGTCCTGCGACGAGGAAGAAAGGAGAGAGTGTAACTCCGGCCTCTGGTAGGAAAGCTTATCCTGCGCCTAGAAACAGCTGCAGGCAGCCATCTCTATTTACAGATCCCTTCATAGAGATCTTCCCAAAAGGGGTTCTGTCGTTCCACGAGATTGTATTTCCACTCTCGCTTCCACTTTTTGATCAAACCTTCTCTTCTTAGAGCCTGGTCTCTGTCACCATGCTCTTCAAACCACATCAACCGTGTTAGGTCATGATCTCGGGTGAAGCCTGCAACAGCCTTAGTTCGATGCTCGTGAACTCGGCGAACAAGATCATTAGTCATGCCGACGTAGAAGGTGCCCCGATCTTTGTTTGTGAGGAGATAAACCCAATGTGTTTTCATTTCCTGCTCCCTCCATTGCCGTCATCGAACTTGTAGCTCGGAAGAACGGCATTACAAAACTCTTCTTCCCGCATTTGTTTCGGGGGATTACGGCTCCGCAGGCACGATTAAAGGCCTACGAAGGGTTGCCGTCGTATTAGGCTCACCTTTTCCACATCCCTCTTGATGACAATTGGACTCCGTCCTGCGACGGGGAAGAAGGGTTAGTCTGGTTTCCAGTGGCAAGCGGAAATCAAGACCGCCCTCCAACTTATCTGAAACATAGCAACAATGCCGGAACTCAAAGGTCCACAGACGAAGCCAACACCACTTCCCCGTCGCAGGACGGGGTCCAGGGTTCAACGGGCGTCAATAAAGCCAACAGAAGCACTGCCATCGGAATATGGGCACCCCTCCAACATCCGCCTTGATAAAAGCTAGGCCCCGTCCTGCGACGGGGAAGTGGTGTTGGCTCGTGCATAAGATAGGTATTTGTCACGAATGGAAATAAATTACCTAAATGGTAAATAAAATCCTTGCATAAAAATACCTATTTGGTAATTTTTGTTTATCGGAGATTCGTCACTAGCCCGAGCGGTGCTACCGGCGGCAAAAAGCGAAGCTTCGATAACAGCCTCCTGTTGCGGGCTCTGAGTGGTGTTCCCTGCCACTCAGAGCTTGGCCACCCGGAAACTGGCTCAGCCTTTGAGCCCACACATTTTATTCGTTTCTGGTTTGTTGTTTTTTGCGGCCTGCCTTTGTCCTCAAGCTGGTTTCCACTTTGGTCAAGCGGCCGCGCTCCGGGGTTTCACGGTTTTCCTCCCTTTACCGTGATCCCACTCCTTGAGACTTGCTCCTGGCTTCGGCCAGGAGTCTTTTTCAAGCCTCAGATCTCTATGTTAGATTGGTCGTTAGAGCTGGCGGGCTCTGACAAAGGAACCGTCACCGAAATGCGACCAGGCACCTTGCAGGTTTCTGAACCTCAGCATCTCATCATAAAGCACCCTGGATGCCTTTTCCTGATGCGCGAGTTCTGGCAACATCTCGTCTGTTCGTCGCCTGAGAACCGTCAATAGGTTATCCGGGAAGGCACGGAGGTCAACACGGTGCGCGCTCAGCAAAGTCTCCATTGCATAGCCATTACTGACCGAAAATCTGTTCAAAAGAGAATAGTTTGAAGCAGCCGACAAACGCGTAATGATCCGACGATCGTCCGCTGTTAACCCCTCCCATTCTCCAAGATTGATCATTCCGTCTAGGAGTGTGCCGGGTTCATGCCAACCAGGGTAATAGTAATACTTCGCTAGCTTATAAAAACCTGCTGCCAGATCGGCTGCTGGGCCAATCCATTCGGTGCCGTCTAACAGCCCTGCTGTCATGTTTTTTTGTACTTCACTACCAGGCAGGCTTTTGACCTCAGTGCCAAAGGACTTCAGGATTTCGCCGCCCAATCCCGGCATGCGAAAGCGCAGGCCCTTCAAATCGTCGGCGCTGTCGATTGCTTTGTTAAACCAACCACCCATTTGGTTACCGGTGTTGCCTAGGGGCAGGAATTTGACATCTAAGGCATTGTAGATCCGGTTGGTCAGTTGCAAGCCGTCACCGTGATAGAGCCAGGCGTTCAATTCCATACCTGTCATGCCAAAGGGTTGAGCCGCCAAGAAACGCAGCGCAGGCACTTTTGTTTCCCAATAATAAGGTGCACCAAAACCCATCTGTGCTTCGCCTTTAGAGACGGCATCCAAAACCTTGTAAGGGGCAACCAGTTGTCCAGCGTCATAGATCCGGAAAATCAAACGCTCGTCAGTGGCAGAGCTGACCGCGCTACAGATGTCGCGTAGGGCGCGGCCAAGAAGACCGGTTTTTCCGAAGGCAGAAACGACGGTCCACTCTTTGAGATTTTGGGAAATTGCAGGCGTTGCCAATCCTGCACCCAGCACAGCAGCAGAGACCCCTGCTCCACGTATGAAACCTCGGCGATCGCCGCGTTTTTCGGGGCTGTTTTCGGATTTCTTAGTCATGATCAATCCGCACAGCCAACACAAATTGGAACAGAGGGATCGAGGTCCAGACGACGGGGTTCGATTCTGTCACCACATTGCACACAGTAGCCAAATTCATCTTCGTCTAAGCGTTCCAACGCCAGATCTAGCTTCTTTGATTCCAATTCCCGTCGGCGCTGCATTTCTTTGGCCATCGCCTGTTGCTGTAAGGCATCCATACGTGACAGCCTGCCAACGCGGGTCTGATCAAGTTCTACGGGATCAGAGTCCGCGCTGCTATCGCTGAGAAGTTTCAACAGCTCCGCCTTGCGCTCTGTCAGAACGCGGCGGGCTTCATCCTCATTGTCGCTCCAGTGGCTCATAGATCCCGATAGATCCCAAAAGATAGATATAATTTGAGTCTATTGTCCCTCGCCAGTCGTGACAGGTCAAGAAGGAAGCGGGGTGGCGGCTAACGTGGGCTGTTCAGCCCAAAGCCTCGACGCTTGAACACACGCCCATCTTTGACGGCCTCTCGGTAGATCACAAACAACCCAGCGCCGACAATCAAGGCCAGACCGATCCAGGTGTTGTAACCTGGCAGCATGCCAAAGAATACAAAACCCCACAAAACCGACCAGGGCATATAGGAGTATTCAAATGGCGAAACCACCGAGGTATCAGCCAAGCGATAAGCCTGTGTCAAAGCAAAGAAACCCACCCCTGATATCAAGCCGAGCGCCATGAGCAGCATCCAGTCTTCTTGGCTGGGCATAACCCAAGCGCGGTAAAGAAACTCTAAGGATGGGTGAACGCTGCTGGAGTCTTGGCCACTAAAGATCAAGCCTAAGACACCGCCAGAGATAATAAAGACGATGAGCGTGAACAGCGTCATCGATGCGCCTGTCGTCCTACGGCCCAACTTCCTGGTACAGACAATTGAGGACGCGTAGGTGGCAGCCGCCGCAACAGCCAACAAGGCCGCTGGTTCAAAAACGCCACTACCTGGCTTGACGATAATCAACACGCCGATCAAACCAACGATAACCGCACCCCAGCGGAACAGACCAACCTTCTCGCCCAGAAAAAAGGTTGCGAAGATAATCACAAACAAAGGCGTCGAGAAAGTAATGGCTGCGGTCTCGGCCAACCCCATAACCGCCAGCGCCATGTAGTAGACCGTATAGGAAGTAAATCCCATCAAGGCTCTGGTCAGTTGCAGGCCGAACGATCCAATCTTTAAAGACTTGAATCCACCGTCGAGATGGACGATCAACAGGACGACCGGCAAGGCAAAGAGCCCGCGTAAGAAAACAATTTCGTGGACGGCAAAATGGCCAGAAAGCCCCTTAATAATGACGTCCTGAAGCGGAAACAAAGTCGTTCCCAAAAGCAAGAACATGATGCCAGCGAAGGGGCGGTTGTCCTTGTCTTCACTTGCTTGAATTTCACCAGCCATAGCGGTCACCAATCTTCCATTTCTTCATTTCTCTTTGATGCGAAATTTGTGGTCAGTCTCTCTTTTTCGCGACCCAGTTCAGGTCGTTTTTAATCTCGATTATGACGAAGACGACGGCTGTGTCGGATTTGGAAAAGAGTGGCGAAGTAGCGGCCCTTAAGCTCATGGCTTCTCACCGCCAAATCAGAGCTATCAGTATGAACAACTCTGTTTTCCCACATAATCCAAGCTGGGCCATCCAGTTCCAGGACGAAAGACGGAAAATCGCGACTGTGTTCGGTGAAGCGGCGGTCACAATCCATCATATGGGTAGTACGTCCATCCCAGGTATCCTGGCTAAACCGATCATCGACATCCTTGTTGAGGCCAGTGATTTGACTAAAATCGATGATCTCTCACAAGGGATGGTGGAACTTGGTTATGAAGTGGTGGGAGAATTTGGCATCAGAAATCGGCGCTACTTCAGGAAAAGCCGTCCTGACGGCACACGAACCCGTCACGTTCACACCTTCTTGCAAGGATCTCCAGAAGCCGAGCGACACCTAGCCTTTCGGGATTTCCTCCGCTGCAACGAAGCTAAAGCTCAGGCCTATTCCGATCTGAAAGCTCGATTGACAAAGGGCGGCGAGAGCCTAAGCTGGGATGACTATCTCGATGGTAAAGATCCGTTCATCAAAGCGACAGAACGCGAAGCTGTAGAGTGGTATCGACGCAACCGCCTTTGAAGCGAGAACCCAGATGAACCGAGATCGATTCTACTTCCTGCTGCTGAACATCGGGCATTTTCTGGATCACCTATTCATGTTGATATTCGCAACCGTTGCCGCGCTCGCGCTGCATCGTGAATGGGGTGTGGGTTATGCAGAGCTCTTGGCCTATGCGACGCCAGGGTTCTTCGCCTTTGGGCTTTTTGCGCTGCCTGCTGGTTGGCTGGCAGACAAGTGGAGCCGCGATGGCATGATGTCGGTTTTCTTTATTGGCATCGGGATTGCCTCAATTCTCACCAGCTTCGCCAGCTCGCCCCTTCAGATCTCAATAGGGCTCTTCGCGATCGGTGTCTTGGGCGCCATCTATCATCCGGTAGGTCTTGCTATTGTAACCATGAAATGGCGCAATACCGGCATGCGCCTCGCCATGAATGGTGTTTGGGGCAATCTGGGCGTGGCCAGTGCAGCGCTCATCACTGGCTACATGATTGATCGCGGCGATTGGCGCTTGGCCTTCATTCTACCGGGGATCCTCTCTATCGCTATAGGCTTTGGTTACATGATGCTGCGTTGGGAGAGCATTGGCGCTGAGCACAGATCCGCAAAGGATCATGCAAAGGCTGAGACGCCCTCTCTCACCCCCTCCCATCGTTCGCTGTTAATCCGTGTTTCAAGCATCGTTTTCCTAACGACGGCGGTCTCGTCCATCATCTTCCAGTCGACAACCTTCGCTTTGCCAAAAATGTTTGATGAGCGTCTGCAGGGCCTAGCCACACAACTTTCGAATTGGATGAACAGCCAGGCGTTGTTTGAGGGCAATGACGTGGCGACGGTTGTTGGCGGACTGGCTTTCTTTGTCTTCGCGGTTGCCTCCATCGCGCAGTTGATCGTTGGCAGCCTGCTTGATCGCTTTGGGCCTAAGAAAGTCTTTATGACCGTGGCACTCATTCAATTGGTTTTCTTTGCTCTGATGCCTGGCCTGACAGACATTATTGCCTTTGCCGTGGCACTTGGTTTCATGCTGGGGGCTTTTGGTCAAATCCCGATAAACGATTTTATGATAGGCAAGATGGCCAGCGGTCCTGCAAGAGCCCGCATCTACGGCATTCGCTACGTTGTCAGCTTTACAGTGCTGGCGGCTACCTTGCCGCTCATTGCTTTTGTCCATTCAGGATGGGGCTTTGACAGGCTGTTTATCATCTTGGCCTGCGCCGCAGCTGTCATCCTGTTGGCAGTCTCAACCCTGCCCACTCGGTTGCCCACAGCTGAAGCGAGCTAACCAAAAAGAGGGCAAGAAAGCGTTCGGCTTTCCGCCCCGTTTCTTTCATCGATGATCAACTCTACTATTCGCGAATGAAAAACTTTCGCGAGGAACTGACAGTCTGCGTTCCATTGGTTGCAGTCACCCACCAACGGTAGGATCCTCGTGGGAGCATCGTCCCTGTGCTTTTTCTTCGTCCAGCGTTTAGCCTGGTATGATTAACCCAAGTTCGCTGAGCAGACCTCTTCTGAACAACGACCCTGTAGTTTGTTACCCTTCCGACACTTTGCGCAATCGCGGCCTCCCAGTGAAAAAGAACGGCGCTCACTCTTATTCTTGCCCCGGATCTAGGAAGTTTTATCTTGGGCGCTTTCAGGCCAGGAAGAGCCTGCTCGTAAACCCGCATTAAATTTCCGCCAAAGACCTTGTGGGCTTCGTTTTCTGTGATGATCCCTGATCTCATCAAGACTGCCGCCATGCGCATCCAAGCAGAAGGCGCTGACACCTGTTGGCTCACCCAAAATCGACCGGCTTGCTGTGGCCAGCCGTTCACATAGGAGTCCGACGCTACAGCGATATGGTTTATCATATTCAATCGGCGACCATTTTTACCAAGGCAATTCAAACCTCGGATATGTCTGAATTGATTAATGATGTCCTGATCATTGGCAACCCGAACTGGGTTACCTCGCTCGTCACCATCAACCAGCATGAACCTAAGCGGCGTAATACCAATGATACCGCCCGTCTTGGCGATCCGACAAATGACCTCGTCAGTATGATTTCTCGGGTGATCGGCAATCGCTTCGGCATTCACATGGTTAGCGGTGACAACCTTCCCGCGTATATCCGCCAAATCAAGGATCGCCAGCGCGCTGGCTGTCCCCACATGCGATATGTCAACGATCATATTGTTTGCAAACAGTCTTTCCACGACCCCTCGCCCCAGTGGGGGCAGAGGTAGATCGATACCGCGGTCAACTCTTACGCCGGCATCTTCTCCCGATGACCCTATGTAGCGACTGTCATAATTGTTTGTGTTCAATGTATCGTTATGAGTTTTGGAATAGGCTAGATTTACAATGCGCAGTCCCTTGGTTCTCCAAGAGTTAACCAAGTCGCTTGCGAGGCGGTCGGTCGTGTAAAGCGGATTTCCTACATTGTTCAAATCGACAGTGTCGGGCTTTTGTATGTAGTAAATCATCGCCAGATCGTTTGCCTGGCGCGCTGCCAAAAGATCATTGGAAGTTAGCACGACCTTCACGTTCAGATTAGCTGGTGGATTGACACCTTCATTCCTGGGTCCGTTGGTTGTGATGACCTCAAAGCCCGTCGAGTTAATAATCGTGCGATAATCTCGCGGTTGTATCGCGAGACAAGTCGTACGATTAGGCAGGCCGCAAGCGCCCCAAGAGGCGGGGTTGATCAGCGCGTTAACATTTGTTTTCGTTGAAAAAACCCGGGTTGCGGCATCATCAAATCGGTCTGCACTAACGGTGCTCGGCGATGCGGCCAGTAGTGCCGCCAACAAAAACTTCCTCATTTTCCATTCCTCTCTTCCGTGAAGTTATCACCTCATGAAAGCAGCGAATGGAAAACATAATTGTGACGCACAGCACACAAAATGCAGAAACTCCTAAAATGGAACCTCTCTTCTAGAAAGGCGATGAAAGAAACAAGTGACTTTTCCTACACTTGCGCCTTTGCCAGCGGGAAGAACGGCTGAACCGCGTGCACGAAGGCTCTGCCGTTGCCAAGGGTCATTGTGCCTTGGGGAGTCAGCTCTAAGGTAAATGAGTTGGTCGACGCATCCACCTTCACACTGGCTGTCGCTTGAAAGTTTTGTCCGCTAACGGAGACCTCGACTGTGCCAAGGTTTGCAAAACTTGAGGCTATTGTCTGGAAGTCTGATGATACCTGGCGTAAGCGAATACTAGGGTGATGGGAGATAGCAACACCGGTCAGAAACCCAAACCTTCCATCGGTTAAAAACTCCAGATCGTTTTGAGAACCAAAGGTGTAGCCCGTCACATCGCCCTGCCCACTATTAGCCAACGCGTCCCGTAATGGCGTTGGCCAGAGCCATCCAGAATAAGTCTGAATGTTAAAATCACGAGGACCAAAATGCACAATGGTCAGGTCTTTGAAATCTATCTCGGCGCTAATAGCAGTTTTATCAACGGCAAAAACAGCTGAAACCAGATCCCGCCCGTCAGCAATCAATGAGAATAAGTTCGGATCGACTTCCGCTGGTGTGCCGTGTATTCCCATGCTTAACGCTGCTCCGTTGGAGGGCGTTGGCTCAAGCTCTACATCGAGCAAATAAGCCGCCTCACCTGTTCCATTTTCAATGTTGTTGCGGATTTGATCCGGTGATGAAGCAAAGTCGAATGCTGGCCGCCAACTGCCGTCATCAAGTTGGACGGCACCGTTGCTGGCATCCGGGTAAAGCGCGCCATTGAGCGCCGCCTTTGCCAAACCTCGTTTTGAAGGGCCAAGATCAACAAGGGCATCATTGCTTGTCCAAGCGTCAAGATAGTTGGAAAGCACCGGCAACACCGCGCCCCCGGCTGGCGGTATCTTGTTCAAAAGTCTTGTTAGCACCGGTGCTTTGAGCAAGGTCTGAAATGTAGTTGATGGTTCCGCCCAATTGGAAGCGATATCATCGATAACCTTGTTTATCGGTGCGCCACCTGTCGGCAGCGAACCAAAAGCCGCCTGCCAAGCTCTCAGAAGCGCGGATTGCGCGGTTTGCAAATCCTTCGCGCTGTCAGCAAGCTTCCTCTGATCGGCAACCGATTGCGAAAACTGAACTTGGCGCATTGCAGTAATGTAGAAATTGGTAAAGGGCTCACCTTGCTGAGCAATACCATTGACCAGTGATATAGAAGAGGCGATCCATCTGTAAGCATCTGTGGTGAATTGCAGGTTCATCGGGTTCTGCCATTCAAATGGAAAGTTGCCCAATTTACCAACCATGAAAGGAACAAAGCCTTTCGGTGTTCCTTGAAGGTCTACCTCGGCTGCCATCGCGGGGACACCGATTTCCGATTTTGGGCGTTTTGCATCAGATAGCGCCTGAGTGGCCTGGGTCGCTATTCGGGTTGCCAAAGCAGTCGTTGCCGTCTCCATCACTTGTGTCCTCCTGCCAGAAAAGGGACCCACCGAAGCGGGCCCCTGCTCATTACAAATTGAGCCTAAGCAGCTGGGTGAACTGCTTGTACACCCAAGAGCCAAGCCGTGCTGTCCTCAAGAACAGTCGCGTTTTCAGTAAGCGGAGGATTGAGCGTAATTGTTACAGTCTGCGTTGCCGCATCCACCTTCACTGACTTTGAGTGAGTTGTCGCAGTGCCCTGTGCACCAATAGGAATGCCCAGGAAGCTGGCACCGAAGTGAGTCTCAGTCGTCACGTCTTTTTCAATCCGCTCATACTCGGAGCTCTTGACCGTGATAACCATGGTTGGGTAAGACGAAATCACGGCACCCTGCAAGTAACCAAATGGGCCATTTGCACTGAGATCAATCGTCGGTGGTGTGTCAAAATGGAAACCAGTGACGTCTTTGCCTTGGTTTTTGATCGCTTCTTTGATCGGAGCCATTTCGAACCAGTTTTGTCTGACACCAGCAAGCGTCAAATCGGCCGGGCCAAAGTTCACCAATGTAACGCCAGGGAAGCTCATCTCAACAGTCGTCGTATTGCTTTCCGTTGCGATATGATCCTGGAAGTAACTTGCACTACCACCTAGACTGAAGCCAAGAAACCCGAGACCAAAGGAAAGGCCAGCATGTCCTTTTATGTCCACTGAGTACTCATCCGAACTAGACCGAGACACACTCATGGAAAGGTTCGCTGCCTGACTTTTGTTCGCCAAGCCGTTTTGAATATCCGGCAACTGTGTTGCTACATTGTAGCGCGGCACGACAGGCGCGTCTGTTGTGCCGACAGGCGCAGTTAGCTTCAAACCACCATTAGCAGGATCTGGAAAGTTAATGCCGTCTTTCATTGATTGGAGAACACCAGTGTTAAAACTCAAGCTGTTGGTCAGGCCAATCGCTGTTCCGAGTGCATTTAAGTAGTTACTGAGAACCTTCAATACTGGCCCACCAGAAGGTGGTGCTTTTGACAAAAGTCTGCCTATATCACGGGAATCGCGAATTTCTTGAAGGGTTGGCTCTGACTTACCTGGAGCAGGGTTTGACCACTTAGACTGAATTTCCGCCAGAATTAAGTTAATCGGTAAACCAGTACCTGTTGGATAAGGCCCCATATTGGACTGCCAAGTCCGCAGAACGTCGGCGCCTTGACTTTGCGCTTTGGTCGCAGCTTCATTCACAATCGACTGATCAGCGCTAGAGTAAGTGTAGCTCATCTTAGTGATCAATGTGATGAACTCATTGGTGAAGACACCGCTGAGTTGTACCGGATTTGTGCCGGCAAGTAGACCCGATGAAATCCAGTCATAGGTTTTGGGGTTAAAGGACAAATCCCTTGGGTTTTGATAGTAGTAAGGGAAGAGCCCTTTAGCACCCACAGCAAAGCCGCTGAGCGCCGTTGTGCCAAGCGCTGATCCAATGATCGTCTTG
>CAJQQJ010000239.1 GCA_905480445.1 uncultured Alphaproteobacteria bacterium
TTGGTCCCGCCGGATCATAAAGACAGGGTAGGGTGTCATCTCGGCGCAATATTCGCCGATCGCCTCTGATGCCGGGTCCTCAAGGCCCTGTGCAGCAGGAAGAAGAGAGCGGCCATCAAACATGGTTGCGTCACCACCGCACCTTCCAGTTCTATTCAAAATTGCCGTTGCTTGCAATATTGCCGTGGCAGGGTCGACGGTTCCCGGAAGGTAACTCGGATTTAGCTGTTCGACAGGGTTGGAAACTTTGTTTGGCGACACGTTATAAGTGGGACTTAGTGTACCGAAACTGATAGTCGTTGTTCGGGGGCGGCCTTTCCGAACGACTTGGGCAGAATAGCTAGATGGCCTTGGGCCAGCTGTTGAAAATACACCGGTTGACTGGATAGAAGCCCTCCAATCGACCAGTCCAAGGATTCCTGCACTTTTGCCGCCAAGGCGAAAATTGAACCCTTGGTTGTTGGTGTCAATAGCAATGTTGACTTTTCCAAGCTTGACGATGCCGGCACGTGCGGTAAACTTCAGGCTAGCAGACGCTGCCTCAGTCCTTTTCACTGGCATAGAAATCAACATCCCCAAAAAGAGGATGCCAGCCGTTGTCGAAAACTTCAAAATAGACAAAATCATAATCCATGCCCTGTTAAACATTATTCAGGGTGAGTAAGTGAAAGGCTTGTCCCAAATTTGATCTGAAAAAGGCTTTTTTAAGTTAACCAGAACCTAAAGGTTGCTATTCGCCGGATTGAAGGATCATCCCGGATACACGATTCTTGGGAATTTTGTGCATCACTTCGATGATCTCATATTTTACCAAAGTGTTTTCAGTGTTTTTGAATGATAATTCACGCCATTGCACTTCAGCTTCTGGTCTTGTGTCGTAGGGACCGTGAATTTCGTTAGTGCGCGTAATCAGAGTTTCAAAATCAGTATCTGTGTACTCGCCGCCCATGACGTAAAATAAACGCTTGTCTTCGCTAGCCATTTTCAAGCTTCCTAAAATAAGAATGTTGCCTGCTTATATCGTTAAACTTTTGCAGAAGAAAGGTCTAGAGCAGACGTTTTTGATAGATGGAAGAGTCGCTTGAGTTGAGATCAATAGCCTGAACCGTTTCAGGCCCTCTGTTAGCAAGCGAATTGACTAAGGAAGAGACTGGCAGACTTCCAAAGTCCATCACTGGACTTGCCAAAAGTTGTTGTAAGTCGGCACGAGATGATAGTGGATTCAACCACTGCTCATAATCTTCCTTTTGCAAGATAACCGGCATTCTGTGGTGCAGCGGCTCGATAGAAGGCGAAGCTGCCGTTGTTATGATCGCAGTGGAATAAACCGTCTCGCCAGTGTGCGAACTCCAACTATCCCAGACACCAGCAAAGCCAAAGAGGGGCATGCCTGTTGGTTGGATCACATAAGGTTGGCGTTGCTTTTTGTCGTAAACCTGCCATTCAAAAAATGAGTTCGCAGGAATTAGGCAGCGTCGGTGGAGAATGGACTCTGAAAACGAGGCTTTCTCGAAGATTGTTTCTTGGCGAGCGTTGAACATGAGCGGGAGTTTTTCGGGTTCCTTAGCCCAGGACGGAATAAGACCCCAGCGGCAAGCGGCCAAACGCCTATTTCCCCCATCAGCAATGACTACACCAATCTTACTGGTCGGTGGCACATTATATCGGGGCGTAAGTTTTGGTTCACGATCTAGTCGGAAGAACTCCGCCATCGCTTCACCTGGATCTGTTATGCTTATCCTGCCACACATAGGGATAGGCATAAAAAAATGGGTTGCCGTTTGGCAACCCATTTCTTCAAAATAGTTTCTGCGGATTACTTTTTAAGTAAATCGCGGATTTCTTCCAACAAAACCTCTTGTTTTGGAGGAGCCGCCGGAGCTGCTGGTGCAGCCTCTTCCTTTTTCTTCGCATTGTTCATCGCTTTGATGACCATAAAGATAACAAAAGCGATGATAATGAAGTCGATTACCGTTTGAAGGAAAGAGCCGTAGTTAATGGTAACTGCGCCAGCTTCTTTTGCAGCAGCTAAAGTGGCCGCTTGCTCGCCAGACAAAGTGTAGAATAGTTCGCTAAAGTTAACGCCACCCATCATCATACCAATTGGTGGCATTAGGACGTCGTTAACAAAGGATGATACAATCTTACCGAAAGCGGCACCAATGATGATACCAATTGCCATATCCATGACATTGCCGCGCATGGCAAATTCTTTAAATTCTTTAAGCATATTTCCCCCAGATAGGTTCTGCAAATTATGTAAGTTGGCCACAAGACCGTTTAGGCTGGTCATTTCAGCTGACAGGTTTTTATCATCATGCTAGACGGTCCGACAGAAAAACCGACTCTAACCAAAGGAATTAGCTAAAATGCTATCAAATTTGTCAGATCCTTCTCTGTTTGTAGAGAAATGTTTTGTAGGCGGAGAGTGGATTAACGCCGATAGCGGCGAATCGATTCCCGTCACTAATCCAGCCTCTGGCGAAGTTTTGGGCACTATTCCTAAGATGGGTACAGACGAGACCCGCCGTTCTATTGAGGCCGCTGACGCTGCTTGGCCTGCTTGGCGTGCAATGACCGCAATGCAACGTGCTGGTATTTTGCATCGGTGGGCTGAGCTTTGTATGGAGCATCAGGAAGATCTCGCGCAAATCATGACAGCTGAGCAAGGCAAGTCTTTGGCCGAAGCGCGTGGGGAAGTTGCTTACTCAACGTCATTTATCACTTGGTTTGCTGAAGAGGCTCGTCGTGTCTACGGCGAGACAGTTCCCTCCAATGGACCAGACAAACGCGTTGTTGTCATTAAACAACCAATTGGTGTTGTCGCTGCGATCACACCGTGGAATTTCCCGGCTGCTATGATCACTAGAAAAGTCGCACCGGCTTTTGCTGCTGGTTGTCCTGCCGTTGTTAAGCCAGCAACCGCAACGCCTTACACGGCTTTGGCTTTAGCAGTTTTGGCTGAACGTGCAGGGATCCCTAAAGGCGTCTTCTCTGTGGTGACAGGCAGCTCGTCCGCCATCGGTGGCGAAATGACGTCGAATGCAACAGTTCGTAAGCTTTCTTTCACCGGCTCAACAGAGGTTGGCAAACTGTTGATGAAGCAGTGTGCGGACACGGTTAAGAAAATGAGCCTTGAGTTGGGTGGCAACGCACCGTTCTTGGTCTTCGATGACGCAGATCTAGACGCAGCCGTCGAAGGCGCCATGATTTCAAAGTTCCGTAACTCTGGTCAGACCTGTGTTTGTGCCAATCGCATTTTAGTTCAGGATGGTGTTTATGATGCTTTCGCTGAGAAATTTGCTGTGGCAATTAAAGGTCTGCAAGTCGGCGATGGTACTGCCGACGGAACGACACAAGGTCCTCTTATTGATCAGGGCGCAGTCGCGAAGGTAGAAGAACATATTGCCGATGCAAAGTCTAAAGGCGGAAAAGTAGCACTCGGTGGTGCACGTCACTCGCTGGGTGGAAACTTCTTTGAGCCAACTCTGTTGACGGATGCAACGCCTGATATGGCCTGTTTCAACGAAGAAACTTTTGGCCCATTGGCACCTCTCTTCAAATTCAAAACAGAAGAAGAAGCCATTGCCCTTGCCAATGATACGGAATTTGGCCTGGCTGCTTACTTCTATGCTCGTGACATTGGTCGTGTTTGGCGAGTGAGCGAAGGTCTTGAAAGCGGCATGGTTGGTATTAACACCGGCTTGATTTCTGCGGCTGAAGTACCATTTGGTGGTATTAAAGAGTCTGGCTTGGGTCGTGAAGGTGCACATCAGGGAATCGATGAGTATTTAGAGACCAAGTACCTCTGCATGGCTGGTTTATAGGATCATTAGGTGACAAATTACGATTACGATCTTTTCGTCATTGGTGGCGGTTCTGGCGGTGTACGCGCTGCCCGTATGGCCTCCTCTCAGGGTATCAAAGTTGGTTTGGCTGAAGAGTACCGCTACGGCGGTACCTGTGTCATCAGGGGCTGTGTTCCCAAGAAACTGCTGTCTTATGCGGCCGATTTCTCTCATGTCTTCGATGACGCGGTAGGTTTTGGTTGGTCTGTAGGGCCTAGAAGCTTTGACTGGTCAAAGTTGATCGCGACGAAGAATAAAGAAATCGATCGACTAGAAGCGATCTACGGTAAATTGCTCGGTAATGCAGGCGTTAAAACTTATGACGGGCGTGCGGTTCTAACAGGCCCAAACTCCGTCAGGGTTTGCGGCAAGGATTTAACGGCTGAACGGATTTTGATTGCAACAGGAGGCTGGCCAACTATGCCAAGCATTCCAGGTGCAGATTTAGCGATGACGTCTAACGAAGCTTTAGAAGTTTCAGACATGCCGAAGAGAATTGCGGTCTTTGGTGGTGGGTACATTGCCGTTGAGTTTGCATCGATCTTCAATGGTTGTGGTGCAGAAACGTCGCTGATCTATCGTGGTGATAAGGTCCTAAGGGGTTTTG
>CAJQQJ010000240.1 GCA_905480445.1 uncultured Alphaproteobacteria bacterium
AAAACTAACTCATTATCCGCGCCCAGCTCCGCACCCTACGGCTGCTCCACTGAACGCGGATAATGACGACTGTCCAACACCATCAAACTGGTACATTTTTACTCCGGCCAATGGTGGGTTTTTACTCCGGCGTTGACAGGCGGCCATTTAGATGAGGCGCATGATCAATCAACAGAGCAGCTGCGCCGGAAACGTGACCAGCTGCAAAGGAAGTACCATTGAAAGTACCGGTTTGGTCGTTGAGGTAAGTAGAAACTGTGTTCTCGCCTGGGGCAACAACGAAGTAATTCTGCATGTCGCCAGCGCGGTTGCTTGTTAAAGCAATCTGGTTGCCCGCATTCACAGAACCAACCGCCAAAACCGCACCGTCTCTGCCTTCAAAGTCACCAGCGTTGTTTGCTGGATACTCAGGAACAGGCCCACCGCTGTTACCAGCAGCAACAACGATCAAGGCACCGCTGTCTACTGCGTTTACCATGGAGTTCAACAAGTGATTGCCAGTCGGTCTAGAGCCCGCGAAACTATAGTTCAAAACAGAAGCACCGTTTGCAACGGCATAGTCAGTTGCCATAGCGATGTCAGACTGAGAAAAAGAACCAGATCCTTGGTCAACGTTCAGTGCCAAGATCTCCGCGTCGTATGCAACCCCATGCATGCCAACGCCGTTGTTTTCAGCGGCAATCAATCCAGCAATTGCTGTGCCGTGGCCGTAAGTGTCCTCAACAGAAACTCTCGCACCGTTTCTAAAACCTGTGCTGAGGTCGGAAATGTTTGCGTCTAAATCAACGTGATCTGTGTCTATTCCTGAATCAACAACAGCAACGATCACACCGTCACCAGTCACATCCAGAGAATAGGCATAATCTGCGTTGAGCGATCCAATAGCGTAGTTCTTAGAACCTTCGCTTGCCGCTGCGCTCACAACATCATCTGAACCAGATGATCCAAAGCAACCCGCCAACATGGTGGATTGCAGTAAGGCCGCGGTCAATAAGATCTTATTTTTAAACCGTTTTTGCACGATCTTTCCCTTTCCCCAAACAATAACCAGATAGTTCCAATCTGGTGGTCTTCTAACGATGTGAGCCGAAGAAGTTCCTCTGACTTCAGCTCACACCCAAACTATTGAAGAGGGGGAAAGGGTTACTCAATACTACCAAACACCAATTTGGAGTCAGGAAGTCCGTTTAGGCAAATTGCATCTGCAAATTGCCAAATATCCGTCTATTTTTGCGAAATTGGGTACATTTTTACGTCTGCGTCGCCGACTGCTGCATCTAATTTTGCGTCTAACAACGCCTTTTGCAAATCCCTTATTAGTGATTCCTGAACCGTTTCTAGACTTGGCGGAGGGACCGCACGACGGTCTTCAGCTAAAATAACATGCCAGCCAAACTGGGTCTTGACCGGTTCTTTTGTGAACGCGCCTGGCTCTAGCGCGAAGGCCGCATCTGCGAATGGCTTCACCATTTGCTCTTTTTTGAAATAGCCGAGGTCACCACCATTTGGTCCTGTTGGTCCAGTGGACTTTTCTTTGGCCAAAGCGACGAAGTCTCCGCCTTTTGCCAAGGCCACGATAATCGCCTTGGCTTCTTCTTCCTCCTTAACAAGGATATGGCGGGCGCTGGTTTCTTCTTGAGCGCCCAGTTCAGCAATGTGACTGTCGTAGGCTTTACTGATATCATCCTCAGTGATGGAGCTGTCGTAAAGGTCGGCCATATAGACTTGTTCTAAAAGAGAGTCATGCAAGTAGGCCAGCTGTGCTCTGAATGTCTCGCTCTTGTCCAGACCTGATTCCTTCGCAAGACCAATCAAGACTTTCTGTTCAATGAGCCGTCCCACCAATTGATCTTCGATCGCAGAGATAGGCAGACGCTGATATTGCTTGGGGAGATTCTGGTAGGCCAGTGTGACTTCGAGATAGGTGATATCCTCACCGTTGACAGAAGCAACAACATGGTTTGGATCTGGCTCAGTCGCGCCATCCAGAGCAGCCGCAACGGGCTTATCTTCGCTCGTTTGAGCTTGAGCGAAAGAAAGAGAAAAGCTCATCAGAGCCAAAATAATGAATAGAAAACGCATCGCAACGGCAACCAGTTATTGTTAAAAAACTGGAGCCGTAGTGACACAAACTAAAATGAAATGGAACTCTTTTTCGAGTCGAAATTTGAGGGGGTGCCCGGCCTAACGGCTAAGGACACGGCCCTGACGCAGCACAAAGTTAAAACCATTGCCGCGCCCATCGTCAAAACGATAGGCGCCGCCGGTACCCTTATAAACGAAATAGCACTGAGTTTGACCGTTCGCCCAGGTTTGCCACTTCTGACAAAGCTGGTTGTTTTGGATCTGCCAAGTGCCTGTCTGACTAATGTTCACATAAACTGCCTCTATGGAACCAGTAGCGGCGTAGTAAGCCCGATACTGGTCATCGACTTGGCGTATAGAGTTCCCAGACAAAACCTGCTTGATTTGCGCAGAATTCAATAAGGGTGCGCCCGCTGCTTGCGTATCAAGTGCGCTGCTCATCAATCCCAGGGAGGCCATGCCCACCAAAAACAGTTTAGTGAATTTCATCATTTAAAAGCCTCCTTTTAAGCGGCATCTTTCGTATTACGACGTAGTGAACGCTTGCGCTCATGTGGATCAAGAGCACGTTTGCGCAGTCTAATCGATGACGGTGTAACTTCAACCAATTCGTCATCAGAGATATAGGCGATGGCTTTTTCCAATGTGAGCGGCAAAGGTGGCGTAAGTTTGATGTTCTCATCAGTACCTGAGGCACGAACGTTGGTCAGCTGTTTACCTTTGAGAGGGTTAACCTCCAAATCACCTGGTTTGTTGCCTTCACCCAGCACCATACCGTTGTAAACAGCATCGCCGGACTTAACGAAGAACTTGCCACGGTCTTCCAGGTTCCACAGCGCATAGCCGACAGCCTTGCCTGTATCCATGGAAACAAGCACACCAACACGGCGACCAGGAATTGGGCCCTTGTAAGGACCATAGCCTGAGAAGACGCGGTTCAGAATTCCAGTTCCGCGCGTATCAGTCAGGAACTCACCGATATAACCAATAAGAGCACGTGAAGGCGCCAAGAAAGCAATGCGTGTCTTACCACCACCGGATGGACGCATGTCAGTCATCTCACCACGGCGCTCGCCAAGCTTTTCAACAACTGCACCGGCATACTCATCATCAACATCAACAATGACTTCTTCCATCGGCTCTAGCTGCTGACCAGTTTCTGGGTCGGTCTTGTAGAGAACACGTGGACGAGCAACTGAAAGCTCAAAACCTTCACGGCGCATCTGCTCAACCAAAACGGCCAACTGAAGTTCGCCACGACCGGAGACTTCAAAGGAGTCTTTGCTATCAGTCTCTTTAATCTTGATTGCAACGTTGCCTTCAGATTCACGCATCAAACGATCGTAGATCAAACGAGACGTGACCTTCTTGCCTTCTGTACCTGCAAGCGGGGAATCATTAACGGCGAAAGCCATAGAGATCGTCGGTGGATCAATCGGCTGTGCTTCCAAGGCAATATCAACATCAACACCACAAAGCGTGTCAGCAACAGTAGCGTTCTGGAAACCAGCAATCGCAATGATGTCACCAGCTTTTGCTTCATCAACAGGAACCCGCTTCAAACCACGGAAAGAAAGCAGCTTGGTCACGCGACCGTTTTCAATCACGCCCTCATGGCCAAAGCGCAAAGCTTTGATTGTTGTGTTTGGCTTGATTGTGCCGGACTGAATGCGTCCCGTCAAAATACGACCCAAGTATGGATCGGCTTCTAGCGTTGTTGCCAACAGCTTGAATGGGCCAGTCTCGTCGACGTCTGGTGCTGGAACATGGTTCATGACCAAATCAAGGATCGGCTTCATGTCTTCTTTTGGACCATCTGGTTCTGTCGCACACCAGCCCTGCTTGGCAGAGGCGTACATGACGGGGAAGTCCAACTGCTCGTCACTGGCTTCAAGAGCTGCGAAGAGATCGAATGTCTGATCCAAAACCCAATCAACACGCTGGTCAGGTTTATCGACCTTGTTAATCAGCACGATAGGCTTGTGGCCTACCTTCAACGCCTTCTGCAATACGAACTTAGTCTGTGGCATTGGACCTTCAGCCGCATCAACCAGCAAGACCACACCGTCAACCATGGTCATGATACGCTCAACTTCACCGCCGAAGTCAGCGTGTCCTGGTGTATCCACGATGTTGATCCGGTTGCCCTGCCAATCGACAGAGGTCACTTTCGCCAGGATAGTAATACCGCGCTCACGCTCCAAATCATTGGAGTCCATAGCGCGCTCTTCCATCTGCGCATTTTCGCGGTCGTCACCGCTTTGTTTCAGGATGCAATCCACAAGAGTGGTTTTGCCGTGGTCAACGTGTGCGATAATCGCAATATTCCGCAAAGACATAGTTCAGCT
>CAJQQJ010000241.1 GCA_905480445.1 uncultured Alphaproteobacteria bacterium
CGGAACAAAGGCATATCTTCAGGTGAGGCAGTGGTTGCCAGTTCAGTGGCGCCAGGAAACTTACAGTTTTTCGCAGCAAGGTCCGCCCTTGCGTTGCGATAGGCCGACTGCGCCCACATCAGCGAGTTCATCTGGTCTTCACCATTGAGCAAACGAAAGTTTCGGTGTTCCCAGCTGTGATTGGCAACTTCAAACAAAGGGTCGGCTATCATCTGTTGGGTGCGCTCAGGGTGAGTCACAATCCACTTACCGCCTAGGAACATGGTCGCTTTGATAGAGTTGTCTCGCAGATAGTCGATGATCTTGCCTTGATAACCAGCAATCTCATGCGGCTGTTCACCGATATCAAAAGTCAACGCCACATATTTCTGACCTTCGGGCAGTTTGACGCTGCGGATGGCTCGCTTGCCTATTGTCTCGTCTTTGGGAAGAAACTGGAATGCGTTCGCTGGCGGTTCTTTGTAAGCCTCAAGTATGTCTTGGTGAAAAAGGTTTTCGCCCTTGTTGACGCGCAGCTCTTCTTCGCTCCAACAACTGTCAGACTGAGCGGCCGCCAAACCACTGGTCCCTAACAACAGCAAAAGGGGCAGAACAGCACCCAAGCTTTGTTTGACAGATTTTTTGAAAAAGGAAATTTCCATTATGCTCTTGCTTTCTCAGATTCTCTGGACAGGGTTATTTCTTCGTTCAGCTGTCTTTAGGTAAAACTGGCTTCTTAAGATACCGCGACACAACCCGACGGGTGAATTGCTTGCAGAGGTTGCTTTATCTCACCGCCTCATGCAAGATTTCTGTTCGACCCATCAACTCTTTCTAGATAAGCGACCATTCGGTTTAGGGATAAAACTCATGGCCCAAGACGTCGAAAAAAGTAATTTCGTTGGCGGCTGTGTTTGTGGTCATGTCCGCTATAGCCTTAACCGACCCCCTATTTATACGCACTGCTGTCACTGCACTGACTGTCAGCAGCTGACAGGATCTGCTTTTGCTATCAATGCAACAATTGAGGCTAGTGCTATCGAAATCACCTCAGGGATCGTTAAGCCCTACGTCGCAAACATCAAGGACGGCAGCCCGCACGAAATCTATCGATGTGAAGCCTGCCTTTCACCGCTTTGGAGCAGTTATGGAGGACGTTCCTTGCGATCCGTCAGATTGGGATCATTGGATCAGTCCGAAGCGGTGAAACCTGATGCCCATATTTTCCTACGCTCTAAACTGGCCTGGGTGTCCATCCCAGATGGAGCCAAAAGCTTTGAGGCTTTTTACGATATCAAAGCAGAGTGGCCGCAGGAAAGTTTGGCCCGGCTTAAGCTTGCCTTGAAAGATCACTAGCCACTGGACAGCTGCTCTTTTACAGGTCTGCTGTACCCCGATCAAATTTTGATCCTTCGACAAGGAAATCGTGCTAGTGGAACCTAGTGACACCATCCAAATCGAAGCTCATCTTTATTGTCGTTACTTGCGTTGCCCTCTTTGCCTTAGGGCAATTCCATAGGGCGTCGGGGTCTGTTTTCTCACCAATTTTGATTGAGCGGCTGTCGCTGACTGGTACGGCCATCGGTATACTGGCTGGCGCAATGTTTTTCGCTAATATCATCGCGCAAACACCTTTGGGGGCAGCGCTTGACCGTTTTGGCGCACGGCGCATGGTGACGCTGGGCGTCTTTCTTACAGCAGTCGGGACGGTTTGGTTCGCGGTCGCTGATGGCTATTGGAGCCTGCTTTCTGCGCGTGCCTTGATCGGCTTTGGCCTCACCGTAACTGGTCCTGGTATCAACGTTGTCATCGCGCGCTATTATCCCGCAAAGCAGTTTGGTTTCATGATGGGCCTGATAGGGGCCTTAGGTGGGGTCGGCGGCTTGCTGGGTACCTTCCCGCTTTCACTGGCTCTTTCCAACTTCGCCTGGACCTCGGTTTTTCTCTTTGTAGCACTCATAACTGCTCTTTTGATGGCGATGATCCTTTTATCTTTCGAAAGCCCCGGCCCGGCAGTCAAAGAGGAAGGCAATGAAGGCTCGCCCCAAGGTTATCTCGATCTCCTAAAGTCAGCCGAGATTTGGAAAATTCTGATTTTGGGCACCTGCACCTTTGCGCCAATAACGGCGATCACCGGTCTTTGGGGTGGCCCATACTTTGAGACGGTTCATCAGGCCACCTCTGATGTCTACGGCGGCATCATGTTTTTTCTTTTTAGCGCCTCTATTACCGCCAGCCTTGTCTTTGGCGTTCTCGACAGGGTGATGAAGTCCAGAAAGAAGCTCATCCTCACATCTGTCATTGTCTCGACATTTTGCCTATCAGTCCTAGCCACAATCCCTAACCCCAGTATCTATTTGGCAGCCACCTTATTATTCGCCATGGTTTTCTGCCAACAGTTCTATATCGCCTTGTGGGCTCATTTAAGAAAGGTTGTGCCTCAGGCTGTTCTTGGCCGCGCTACGACGCTCATTCTGCTAGCGTCTGTCGGTGCCATTCCAACGATGCAAACCCTGATCGGTATGATTATCGATCTCACTTTGTACCTCGGCACAGATATTCAGCAATCCTACAGGGCCGCCTTCGCTTTCATGGCACTTTGTATTGCTTTGACAGGCTTTGTTTACTCAAAAACCAAAATGGCCAACAACTAGGTTTCCTTTACCCCTATTTTCTTTGAGAAAGAATCAAGGCTAAATGGCTTGGACTGATCCGGAAAAATGCTAGTTTTCTGAGGAACAGACCTTCACAGAAAGCCAGCCCCATGCGTCTCGATTACGGCAAAGCCGCCCCCAAAGCCCTAAAGGCCATGCTCGCCACCAATGGCCACCTGGATAACAGCTCCCTGCCCCAGATCCTACGCAGACTTGTCGAGCTGCGCGTGTCCCAAATCAACAACTGCACCTACTGCATCTGGCTCCACGCCAAACAAGCAAGGGATATAGGTGAAAGCGAAGAACGGGTCGCTTCAGTCGCCAATTGGCGCAGCGCTAATGTCTATGACGCCGGAGAACAAGCCGCCTTCGCCTGGACCGAAGCCGTCACAAAGATCACCGAGGGCACGCCCTCAGATGAGCTCTATGAGGCCTTGAGCGACCATTTCACGGACGAACAAATCGTCGATTTAACAGCCGCCATTTCCAGCATGAATGCCATGAACCGCCTGGCCATTTCGTTCAAGCATGAGGCGCCGGAATAGCTAACTCAGGCGACTTACTCGTTGTTTCCAACTCAATCTCGCCGTCATGCACAAAGCAGGCCTTGCTGAAATGGGTCAAATCAAACGGGTTAGGCATCCTAATATCTTTAAGACTAGGGAAACTTCGGCTGTTCGTATCAAAAGCACGGTCAATCTGTGATATGAAGATAAAAATCACACCGGTTTTAGAGGCAAATTTGCGCAAATCTGACAATTGAACTGAGAGCTCAGAATTACCGCGTTTTTGGTCAAGCAATTGTAGATAATCAATCACTACCACATCGCCGCGTTCAGCCGTCACAAGCTGACTTTCTATGTAAGACGCGCAAATAGAATCTGAGCTATCAAATAAGAAACACGCCTCAAGACTGGTGGAATCGGTTCCGATGGCTTTCAATCGGTCGATAAGATCTATCTCATTGTATTCCAACGTGAAAAAGGAGCCTCGGCGACCGCCTTTGATCGCCTGAACGATCAATTCCAAAGCCATCAGTGTTTTGCCATAGCCTGGTCGTGCCGCAAGAAGAAGCAGGTCACCCGGAAGAAACTGTTCAAACAACTGTGCGGCGGGGTTTAACTTCGACATTTTCGCTGAAAGTAAACTCCAGCTACTAAAACCTTCTTCTTTGGCAATAGCGTTCAGTGCTTGGTTGAGGGGAATTGCATTAGCGCGCGCGGTCAACCGCGCCTTGCGCTTCAAACGGTAAAGTGGTGCTGACAGCCTGATAGAGAACCTCCTGATTAGAGCAAGTCTCACGTTCCTCCCTTCTGTGATGCTCAAACAGTGGTTCGAAGAATCAGTTAGCCCTGCATTTCAGATACTTCCCCAACGGGAGGGGGAGGCACGGGCAAGTGCCTAATGGGACTCTACAGTTTCACCCTCATTAAGACAATGAAAAGTCTATCGACCACCAACACGAAACCGGCGGCGATAGTCGTTTGGTGCAATCAGCAAGATCCGCAGAAACGCTCGTCGCATGCGTTCGTCATCGATAAACCCGCATTGCACGGCGACGGTTGTGATGGGTAAAACTGTAGTCTCGAGCAGACGGCAGGCTCTATCGGTTCGGATGGCCTCGACGGTCTTGGCAGGGGTTTGGCCAACTTTAGCTGTGTATACTCTGGCGAAGTTGCGTGGGCTCATGTTGACTTGGGCGGCCAATTGCTCGACGCGTAAATCCTGATCAAGGTTTTCAGCTATCCAGTCGTGTAGCTCTTTGAAATGACCTGACGTGTCCAATGATTGCCGATCGAGGGCTGGGCTGAATTGAGACTGTCCGCCTGGCCGCACCATGTAGGTCACCAGAGCGCGGGCAATTTTCATTGCTGTCTCTTGGCCCAAATCTTCCGTGATTAAAGCCAAAGCCATATCGATGCCGGACGTGACACCCGCCGATGTCCAGATATGCTCGTCTTTCACAAAGATCGGATCGAGCTCAACATTGACCTCTGGAAAGCGTTCTATCAATTGAGCGCTATCTTCCCAGTGAGTTACGGCGCGTTTTCCGTTCAAAATTCCGGTCGCGGCCAACAACAAAGCCCCAGAGCAGACCGAACAGACACGGTTGGACTGTTTGATCAAGGTTTTCAAACCAGAGACCAAGTTGCCGTCTTCCAGCGCATCGTAAGCACCGTCCCCTCCGACCACCACCAGCGTATGAATATCTCGGTCTGTCCAGCTGGAAAAAGGCTCGCTGTCAATCGAGAGCATGGTGTCTGTTTTGATCCGACCACCTTGGGGTGAGAGGATCGCAATCTCGTAAGGCTCATCGGCTCTGTCACGGTATCCACAACTCTCGAAGACCTGAAGCGGGCCCGCAAGATCCAACAAAGTGATGTCGGGATAGACAACAAAGACCACCGGTCTTAGTTTCGTGAAGCGTTTGGGGTTTTTGGCAGAAAAGGAGGACATGTTGTCATTCATACCAAAGCAACAGCTGTTAGTCTAGGGCCTATCAACTCACCCTCTCAAACAACTGTCGGAGAATTGAAATGAAAACCTTAGCCGCCTTGGTCTTTCCTGAATTCCAAACCCTTGATCTTTTTGGCCCGCTCGAGATGTTCGGCGATCAAGACAATGAGCTGGAAATCATCATCGTTGCAGAGAGCGGCGATCCTGTCAAAAGTCGCCATGGTCAGTACCTGGTGCCTGACAGGACCCTGAAAGATGGCAGTGATTACAACTACGTTTTTGTGCCCGGCGGCCGCGGAACACCTGTTGAGGAAGACAATCCGGCCATCACCGCTTGGCTCATCGAAGCCGGGGGTAAAGCCGATATCGTCATGGGTGTTTGCACTGGAGGCGCACTGCTCGCCAAAGTCGGGCTGCTTGATGGACGTAGAGCTACCACGAACAAACAAGACTTCGAATGGTCTCTGCCTTTTGGTCCAAAGGTCGATTGGGTACCCAAAGCCCGTTGGGTTGAAGATGGCAAATTCTTCACCTCCTCTGGCGTTTCAGCAGGCATCGACATGAGTCTGGCGGTTATCGCCCAAGAATTCGGTCTAGAAGCCGCCGAAAAAACCGCCCGCGAGGCCGAATATGATTGGCATAGAGATTCCAACTGGGATCCTTTTGCACAGGTTTATGGGCTGGTTTGAGGCCCTCTGAAAGCTGGAAACCTCCCTTGATCGATCGAGCCTTTCTGTATTTCATTGAACAGGCAAATGAAGCGGGGAAAAGCTTCCCAATATACAGGAGAAATCGAATGATCAGAAAAACGTTTGCCATTGCACTCAGCGTACTTTCCACCTTGGCAGTGAGCCAAAGCGCGTCGGCCGGTGGGTATTGGTCTTGGTTCGGATTGACGAGCTGGGGGTACACTTTCGGAGCAGGCGGTGTTTACTAAATTTGAATAAAGCACCGTCCCCAATTTGCTATCCAATACTGGAGTTAACGTTTTAGAGAAGGAAGGTGGCCGCTGATCCAGCCACCTTCTTTCGTGTTGTTAAGCCCGCAAGCGTTCGCTCTTTGGGTCCCAAGCTGGCTCGGCCAGGACTGTTGCCGTGCGAAGGTCGCCCATCAACATAATCTGGAATTGGCTGCCAGGCTCAGCGTATTTCGGTTCAACGAAGACAAAACCTAACGACTTCTGGACTGTATGACCAAAGCCACCCGATGTTGTCAGGCCAATCATACGGTCTCCATCAAAGACGGGCTCGTTGCCGAGAATATCGTTGTCACTGTTTTCGACTTCAACATAGGCTGCCTGGATTCTGGCACCGGCTTGTTTGCTCTTTTGTGTGGCCGCTTTACCAACGAAGTCTTCTTTGTCGTACTTGACGAAGCGTTCCATGTCAGCTTCGATCATTGTGACTTCGTTGGTCATTTCCGCATGCATGCCCTTGTAGGCCTTTTCCATGCGCAGAGAATTCAGCGCATAAGCACCGAAGTCACGGATGCCTTGTGCTTCACCCGAGGCCCAAATCGCATCATAGACCTTCTCCATATCTTCCATTGGAAGGTGAAGTTCCCAGCCCAACTCACCAGCGTAAGAAACACGCAAGGCAACTAGTGTTACACCAGCTAAATCTATGAAGCGGCCTGACATCCATTTGAAGCCATCATTGGACAGATCTTCGTCAGTCAAGGGCTGCAATGTTTTGCGTGCGTTAGGGCCCGTCACCAACATCATGCCATAGGTGTCAGTGGCATTTGTGATGGTGACGTCTTCATCATCACGCTTTGACTGGGTCAGTGTATCGTAGTCGATTTCTTCAACACCAGCACCAGACAGCAAATAGAACAGGTTTTCCTTCAAACGCGTGATTGTCGTCTCGCCCATGATGAAGCCGTTATCATTCAAGAAGTGTGAAAGAGTAACACGGCCAATCTTGTTCGGAATCTTGTTAGCACTGATACGATTAAGGAAAGCATGGGCATCAGGGCCTGTCACCTTGTACTTAGCGAAGGACGATAGATCAAAGATGCCAACGGCCTCGCGTACAGCCTTACATTCCTCGGCAATAACCGGGAAAGTATTGGTGTGGCGGAAGCCTAGTTCTTCGCCCTCACCTTTGAGATCAAAGTACTTGGGACGTTCCCAGCCGTGGACTTCTGCGTACTCGGCGCCTTTGGCTTTCAGCTTGTCATACAGCGGTGTTACGCGGTTTTTACGTGCGACATCACGGAATTCACCTGGGCAATGAAGGTGATACATGTGCTGGTAATCATCCACAGATTTCTTGATGCAGTAATCTTGGTCGGCATAACGACCAAAACGACGTGGATCGAAGATGTGCATGTTGATCTCAGACTGACCGTGAACCATCCACTGTGCCAGATACTTACCAGCACCTGCACCTTGGCAGATACCAATCGAGAAGCCACAGGCCAGCCAGTAATTCTTTAGTCCAGGTGCAGGACCCGTCATAAAGTTACCGTCAGGTGTGTGCGTGATTAAACCACAAACTGTGCGTTTCAAGCCAGCTTCAGCGAAGAGCGGCATACGCTCCATTGATTTTTCCAACCAGGGGAAAATGCGCTCTAGTTCTGGTTCGAGAAGTTCCGATTCAAATTCCCAAGGCACGGTGCCGTCCCAGTGCGTGCGTGCGCCGGATTGCTCATAGGGGCCGACCAAAATAGCGTTCTGTTCTTGGCGAATATAAGCGGAGGAATAAGGGTCGCGGATAACAGGCAGCTCTTTGTCCAGCGCCTTAATCTCGTCCATGGCCTCCGTCACCACGTATTGGTGAACGTTGTTGGAAATCGGCACTTCTAAACCGGACCAGGCACCGACCTGATCGGCATAAGAACCCGCGGCATTCACAACATGCTCGCAAGTGATAGTGCCCTTGTCTGTCGTGACTTCCCATTCGCCGGATTCAAGCTGCTTGATGTCAGTGACAAGTGTCCGACGGTAAATTTCAGCACCATTTTTGCGAGCACCAATCGCCATTGCTTGTGTGGTAGAGGCCGGGTCAACGTGGCCGTCATTGGGCGTATAAGCGCCAGCGTAAACACCAAATGTATCCAGGTATGGATGGATTTCTTTGATCTGCTCCGGACCCAACAACTCCATCTTATAGCCAATCAACTTGGCATTGCCCTGAATGAGTTGG
>CAJQQJ010000242.1 GCA_905480445.1 uncultured Alphaproteobacteria bacterium
TCATATCTGAAACAAGTCCGGCTAACGAATGCCAGAGTGAGTTTCACTGATTTGGGTCTTAGTCACAGCTTTTTTGCCGAAGATTCAGATCTTATACTGAAGAAAACAACAGAAGGCCTTGAAGGGAACTTGGATGGTCGATTTTTCATTGGAGGGCAAGCGGTGTCCGCTAATTTGAATGTCACACGTGTTCAAAAAACCAAGATCACTACTGTTAAAATCGATTTTCAAAATTTGAACCTAAAAGGACTATCAGCACTTCATGAAAGCCTAGAAATGTTAGACGGAATTGGGCCAAGTCTCGATGGCGTCGTCACAGCCGATGTAGATCCATTTGGTAATCCGACGTCTGGTAACTTCAAGGTTTTCGCGGGCAACGGCAATATTTCCATGCCACGCTTCTGGGGCAAGAAACTGCCACTAAAAACGCTTCAGGCTGAAGGTGTCTTTGACCTTGAATCTAGAAGTATATTTGTAGAAGATGCAACAATCATTGTGGGACGCGACAACCAACAAGAGACACTATTGAAATTCTCAGGTTCATTATCTGATGAAGGGAAAAGCTTTCTTCTCAATTATCAACTGTCTGCTGACCAGTTGGCTGTTAAAGAAATCGCCACTTACTGGCCCTCTGGTTTTCCAAGCGACACGCGCAGTTGGGTGCTGGAACGTGCCTCTAAAGGGCAGTTGTCTAACATGGAGTTCAACAATGAAATCAGGGTGAAGAAAAAGAAAGGCAGCAAAGTCGAAAAAATACGGGAGTTTATCTCTTTTGATTTTTCAGATCTTTCATTGCGACCCTATTTGAAAACAGAACCCGTTGAAGGCGCCAAAGGGCGTATCCAAATAATTGATGACCATATTGATGTAACGATGCGTGGTGGCACTTCGGAAGGAATAGCCGTTAACGAAGCCACAGTGGTTATCAGTAAAAATGGCGAGGGCAAAAAGCAGTTAGACACCAAGATGCAGGTCACTTGTGAAGCTAAGTCCTGTATGTCGATGCTGAAAAAAGTTGGCCTCAAGAGCCAAGCATTCCTGAGATTGAAAGAACAAGTACAGGCCGGTCAAGTCGCAGCTGCCGTCAATCTAACGCTACCGATGCCCAAACTAAAACCTTCGTCTGCAGGCCCAACAAAAGTAGACCCCAATTTGATATCCGTTGCTTTTGCAGCAAATGTCGAAGGAGGCCTAATAGTTGGCGCCGTTGGTAAAGAAAGTTTGAGAAATGCAAACTTAGAAATTAGCGGCGATAAGAAGGAGATCAAAGTTTCAGGGCAGGGCGAACTGGCGGGCGCAACCAACAATTTCGACGCCGTGTTTCGGTCCAACTTATCGGGCAATCCAGGCGCCGCGGTGCGTGCAGCAGGAAACTTTCCAGCAGCAGGTTTAGAAAGAATTTTGCCTGGACTAACGCGGTACATCAATGGGTCACTAGCGGTAGAGATATCCTATCAAAAGGCCACAGGTAGCGAAGCTACAGTAGGATTTTCCGCAGACCTATCAAACGCATCTATTGTTTTCCCACCAATTGACTACTCCAAACAACCGGGCCAGTCTGCTAATGCTGCGGGCTTGGTACATTTATCTTCAGGCAGGCCCTACGCGATCAGTGAATTTTCTATTCAGGCACCTAACCTAGCCACCGCCGGTAACATTCGAGTACGTCCGGATGGAAAGGACTGGGAGAGTATGACACTTTCGCGTCTAGAATTTGCAGGCAACCAGTTCAGTAATGTCAATTTGGTCCAGAGCGCGGACTTCATCGACATACACGCCAAAAGGGGGCTCTACGACGCTGCCCCGCTTTTTGAAAAACTGTCGTCACAAAACACTGCGTCTTCGCCGGTTAACAACAAAGCAACTGTAATAACCGTCGACCATATTGAAACCTTGGGTCTTCCTAAGGGAAAATCAGTCACCAATGTAAGCTTATCTTTGCGGCAACGTAATGGCGGCATCGAGGAGCTCAATTTCACCGGTTATGCACCGCCACTCAACGGCAAGCGTCAAGTCGGTACCAATGGGTTTATTCAAGCTCGATTGGCACAGAACCATAGAGGAGAATATCAAATGGATATAACCACCGACGATGGTGGTGCTTTGCTCGATACTTTTGGTATTTGGAGTTCTTCACGCTACGGACGGTTGAGGGTTAAAGCCGTTGCTGCACAACCTTTCCCTTTGTCGCCAATCAGAGTCGGTACAAGGATGGACAGGTTTACCATCCTCAACACACCGACTTTGACCCAACTGTTGAGCTTTGCTTCCCTTACGGGAATTGTCGACGTCCTGAATGGTAAGGGGCTTTTCTTTGAGAGGCTTGACAGCATTTTGACCTATCACAAAGGCAAAATCCAAATGGATGAGTTGCGTATGAAAGGTCCATCACTGGGCATCAGACTGCGCGGCCAAATCGATAACAATGCAAAAAGGCTAGCCCTCAAGGGAACAATCGCACCGTTCAACTTTGTAACTCAATTGGTTGACGGCGTCCCATTGCTACGTGAGATCGTGAACGGTGTAAAAGGTGAGGGCATCCTTGCCGCCAATTTTCGTTTAGACGGCAGGATGCAAAAACCTAAGGTCTCGGTTAACCCTCTCGTGTCTATCGCACCCGGCATCGTCCGGGATGTCTTTGGCGACATCCTCGGAAACGATTTTGTTGGCCTCTAAACTAGTTTCAGTAGAACGTGGCGTTTCTTACCTGCGGACAGTTTGATTAAACCTTCTGCATCGGCATCAGCGGCTGTGATCTTAGCTACATCCGATGGAAGGCCCTTATCATTGACCTTACCGCCGCCGCCTTTAATCAAGCGTCGCGCTTCACCATTAGACGCCGTTAAACCGGCAACGCAGAAAATTTCATAAGCAAACAAGCCTTCACCAGCTAGATCCGCTTGAGGTATTTCGACGGTCGGCAGATCTGCAGCCAATTCGCCTTGCTCAAAAGTTTGGCGTGCTGTTTCAGCGGATTTGACGGCTTCCTCTTCACTACGGCAAAGACGTGTTGCTTCAAAGGCAAGAACCTTCTTTGCCTCGTTAATCTCAGCACCTGGCAACGACTCAAGTTTACTTATTTCGGCCTCTTCTAACTCAGTAAACAGTCGCAAGAACTTACCAACGTCAGCATCTTCAGTGTTGCGCCAAAACTGGTAGTAATCGT
>CAJQQJ010000243.1 GCA_905480445.1 uncultured Alphaproteobacteria bacterium
AGAAACTGAAATGAGTGAACCAGTTCTATTAGTCGAGAAAAACGGTGCTGTTGCCACGGTCACGTTGAACCGTCCTGAAAAACTCAATGCATTCAACAACGCCTTGAAGGACGCGATGAGGAAAACCGTTGGCCAACTCAACGACGACGATAATGTTAAGATCGTTGTCCTCAAGGGGGCAGGCCGCGGTTTCTCGGCAGGAGCCGATTTAAGTGGTGAACCCGCCGATCCCATCAGTTTCCATCTCGATGCTGACTACAAGCCATTTTTAACCGGCATTTCAATGTCGGACAAAATTTGGATAGCACAAGTCCATGGCCCAGCCGCCGGAGCAGCAGCAGCCTTGGCGATGAACTGTGATTTAGTTGTCATGGCCGAAGAAGCTTATATCTACATGGCTTTCGCGGCCATTTCTCTCGTTCCCGATGCGGGCAACACAAAACTTCTCCTTCAACATCTGGGCTACCACCGCGCTCTCGAAGCAGTCTTAGAAGGTCGGAAAATCACAGCCCAAGAATGCTTGCAATTCGGTATCGCCAACAAAGTCACAACAATTGACGAACTCGAAGCCACCACTCAGCAATGGGCAGAAAAGCTTGCATCCAGCGCACCCTTAGCCCTTGCAGCTTCGAAGCGGTTGCTTAGAAATGTCGGCGCTATGAGTTTCGGCGATGCCATCTCCGTGGAAGGTGTCGAGCAAAGCTCACTGCTTAAGTCCTCTGATTTTAAGGAAGGCGTCTCGGCTTTCTTTGAGAAACGCAAACCTGCCTGGAAAGGCTGCTAAGCCCCTTGTCATCTCCTAACGAAAGATCAAACTATGTCTGCCAAATCATTCCGCCTACTTCCCAACGGTCACCCAACAACTGGGATGGGGCCATCCGATATGACCGCCGCTGAAGCCTTCACAAGTGATGACAAAACAGAACTGAATCACACTTTCTTTCAAACTGACGATGAATCCATTCTAACTGGCGTGTGGGAATGCGCACCTTGTTTAGAGGAAATCGATGCCTACCCAGTGCATGAAATGATGACTATCATTTCAGGAAAGCTAACGGTTACCAGTGACGATGGCAGTGCTGAAAACTATGTGGCTGGCGACAGTTTCTACATTGCCAAAGGCGCTAAAATCACCTGGCACATCACCGAAACACTGCGTAAGTTCTACATGATCGCTGCTTGAGGAGTAAAAGACTGCCGCAGTGACTTAAATCACTTTTGTTTCTGAGAGTCTTGTTAAGTTTTATTCAATTACAGCAGTCTCAAAAGCCTGAAAGCGCAAGCAGATAACCGGGCAGAAGAAAGGATAGAAACCATGAGGTATCTCACAATAATAGTGGCCTTCTTTGCATTCGCCACATCCGCGCATGCCCAGAGCTTTGAAGCGGGTTCCTGGGGCGGCAAAGTTAGATCAGGACCGGGCATGCATTACAAGAAAGTGGCCAGCCTTCGTAACGGTGATCCGGTTAGGGTCTTGAAGCGAACTAATGAATACATGAACGGCTACCCCTGGTATCGCATTTCTTTCCGTGGTGGTCGTAAGGGTTATCAATGGGGCGGTATTATGTGTGCCTATGACCATCCAATCGATGGCCTGCACCAAACCTGTGACATTGACCGCCGACACAACGCTTCTGGCAACGGTGGCAACACTAACCCCAATACCAGCGGCGCATGGGGCTGTGAATGGGAGGGCAAATTGAATTCCGTGAATTCTAATCAAGTCATTCACATAAAAATGAAGAACAGATCTGGTGAACACAGAGCTGTATTCTGGATCAATTTTGATGGCCAACCCGTTCATTACTTCGACCTGAACCCAGGAGAAAGCCGCACTCAAGAATCGCGCGCTGGCTATCCTTGGATGTTCACCGATGGTCCTGGAAATTGTATCGAGCTGCACAACCCAGACAGAAACACCAGAAAGATCACATTAAGACGCAAAAGCCCTGGCTTCGGACCTGAGTAAGTTCATTACAGCAAACTTAACAAAGCGCTACTTGCGCCCTTTTAAGAGAAAAGCAGTATTTGTTTTCAGTGCAACACTATGAGAACAAATACTGCAATTTCACTAAGTAGCTACTTCGGCATTTCACAAGGTTGCTAAAACTTCCTCAATAAACTACTTCAAGATCAGCTTTGTTTCCGCCGGCTTTTCGAGAACAACATAATGACCAGCCCGTTCAATTGAACAAAACCTACTGTTCGCCATTTTTGACGACAAGTCAGATAAATAAACAGAACCAGGATGCGTATCTGATGATCCAGAAATGAGAACCGCTGGTTTTGACCAATTCTGTGTAAATTCCTGCCTATCAACACGAGTATGAAAGGCATTAACGCCGTTGATCTGATCGCTTAAGGCGATGTTTGACGCAATTTCATAGGCCTTTTCGAGAGCCACTTCGCTGGCCTTTTCGTCAAACAAAGGTCGCCAATAGCGTTCCCAAGCAGGATCAAAACCTCGTTCTCGAAGCAATTGCACCGCAGATTTCCTGAATTCAGGGTTCGGATTGCAACTCGCCTTCGCTCCAATAAGCCCAAGTCCGATCACCCTGTCAGGTGCTAAGTTCGCCATTTCTAACGCACATGATCCACCGATTGAGGAACCGACAACAATGAGCTGTTCTTCTGAAAAACAGCGAAGTGCTTCCACTGCCCAATCCTTTAGCTGACCACCGCATTGATAAAGCGTTGGTGCGTAGGTTGCTCCAGGGACAAGATCCATGAAGCCGGACCATATGGAACCATCAAAAGGCAGAGGATGAAGGAGTATCAGTCCAATTTCTCGTCGTCCATTAGCGGTCATTAACGTCTGGCCAAACAACCGATGACATTTGCCACAATCCGAGCGGCAGTAAGGGTCGCGGTTCCATCCCTATCGCGTTCTGGAACAAACTCAATCATATCAAAGCCTACGAGGTTGGCTTTCTGGACAACAGTCGCAATCAAATCAAGGGCTTGGTAATAGGTCAAACCTCCAGGTGTCGGGGCCATAACCGCTGGCATGATCCCCGCGTCCAGCGCATCGCAGTCGAGCGTGATCATACAATTCGCACCTGCGGGTACATGCTGGATAACCGCATCGAGACCTTCTGCGTGAAGCCTTCGCGCAGTGACAATCTCTGCCCCCCAAGCCTGTGCGATTTCCACTTCCTCCCGCCGTGCTGAGCCCAGCCCTCTCATGCCAACTTGGACGATCCGCTCAACATGATCCATTTCAGAAGCGCGACGCATGGTGCTGGAGTAACCCAGTGGTTCTCCCCTGCGCTCCTGACGCCAATCAATATGCGCATCTATTTGGATAATCGTCAGAGGTCCTTTTGGCGCCAAGGCTTCAATGAAAGGTATGGGGACTGAGTCATCTCCACCGATCATGATTGGCACAGCATCAGAGGACAAAATCAGAGAAGTCGCCTCTCTGATTTTCGCCCTATTACCCGGACCATCTTCCCAGGTTGTTTTGAGATTGCCAGCATCCGCAAGTTTGAATCCCTTATCGCCCATCAAAGGACCATCCAAATCATAATCCCAATGATCAAGCCACCGCGCATCATCTTCCAGTGAGGCACGCATAGCATCGGGAGCAGAAGCAAAAGGCTCGTTTGGGATATTGAGATAAGGCGTCCCATGAAGCGCACCGAACAAAACCGCATCGGCTTGATCGAGGCTCAGCCTCTCATCGGAACCCATGAAAGGAATTTGAGGATTAACGAACAGATTTTTCATTATAGTTTCCAAGGCGGTTTAAAATTGTAACTCACGTTAATCCGGCATCTGCCGACAAGTCGAGAAAAATAGCAATTCAGCAAGAAACCTATCAAATTGAATAGGTTTCTTGATTTGATTTTGCCCTACACTTCTCTCAGCACTGTGGCCCTTTCTCCTAATCTTCAGACTAGGAAGTGGTTTCAGCCAAACCGACATGAAGAGGAGGATCAGCATGTCAACACCCGCACCAATAGACCAAGACCGCCAGCCCTTTGTTGAGATTTCTGAGGAGGTCGCCGCCGGCTTAGACTTGATGAACCAGGTAACGCACCAGCACATGCTAGGCTCGATAGAACTGGTCGCTGAGATCGTTAAACTGATTGAGGCTGCTGGGAACTCTAAATCTGGAGCTCAAGCCGCTGCGGCAAAAGTCGATCAACTTGCAAGCAATGGTGACGCCAGTGAGGCAGAACAGCTCGTCGAAACAACCTCCAGCAAACTGGCTGAAGCCGCGAAAGCTTCGCCCAATCAATCCCCAGCACCAGATGTGATCTTGGGACAAGTCGCAGGGCACGCCATTGGCATCGCCTATGAGAACACGGTCAGAACCCAAGATCAGATCAATATGGTGACACTAGCAGCCGTTACTGAAGGCATCAATTTGCTCTATCAAACCGCAGTTGGCGCTGGAAAAGGCGGGAAGTAGGAAACTAGCTGTCTAAAATACTCATTGTCCGCTCCAATCCCGATCAAGACTTTGCGCAACAAAGCCCTTTAACCCGGTCACAAACAAGCTAAAGTGGCCGGGCTAGGAAGTTCGGCAGAATTCGAGGGAAGGATTGTCATGTCTAAGGCCCAATGTTGCTGTGGGAAGTTAAGACTAGAGATTGATGGTGACCCAACAATCAATGTCGTCTGCCACTGTGCCAATTGCCAAAGGCGGACTGGCTCTGCTTTTGGCTGGTCGATGTATTTCGAAGAAACCAGCGTCCACGCTTCCGGCAACAAAAGCGAGTATTTGCCTGGCAACGGTCAGAAACGATATTTCTGCTCTGGTTGCGGCTCAACTTTGTTCTGGCTCTCACCGGATTTCAAAGGCTTGATTGGTGTCGCAGCTGGTTCTCTAGTTGGTGAGCAACGGCCACCCCCTTTGGCCTCTTATTCTGAAAACAGCCGTTGCGATTGGGTGAATATACCGACAGATTGGGCACACCATGACTGATGTCAAAAACGCTAAAACCGCGTTAGTAACAGGCGCAACCAGCGGTATCGGCAGAGCTGTATCGTTGGCTTTGGCTGACAAAGGTTATTCCGTCATCGCTTTGGGCCGCAACGCGGAAGCATTGGAGGAATTAGGGACCATAAAAAACGTCCACCCTCAAGCTGTTGATCTAGGTGATAGCCGCGCCCTCGAAGCCGTTTCGGCTTCTGAATCAATAGATGTCCTCGTCAACAACGCGGGCATCATGCCGCCCAATGTCAAATTCAGCGACATGGATCAAGCAGACATCGACAACACGCTTGAAATCAACTTGAGTGCTGCCCTACGGGTCACTAGACTTGTTCTGCCAGGCATGATCAAGCGAAAAGCAGGTCACCTCTTTTTCACAGGCTCAACAGCTGGCCAAGCCCCTTTCCCCAACATGGCCGTCTACGGCGCCTCCAAAGCCGCTATCTCCAGCTTTGCAGCGGCACTGAGATGTGACTTGTCAGGCTCTAACGTTCGAGTAACCGAGATCGTCGCTGGCCGAGTGGAAACCGCCTTGTACCGCGACGCCCTCGACGAAGCTGGTCGTCAGCAAATGTATTCAGCCTTTGATGCGGTCCAGCCGGAGAACATCGCCGAGATGTTGCTAACCGTCCTGCAAATGCCCGCCCATGTCGATGTCACCCGGTTCGACATTTTGCCAACTGCTCAGTTCGTTGGTGGCGGTGGGTTTGCGGGGAAAGATTAGGCACTTAGCAGAAGAAATTGAAAATATGATGTTATTCAACAAAGCCAAAAAACGCTTAGATAAACTTGAAGCCATGTACGAATGGTCACTTTCATTCAACGTAATGACAGACGAGGAAATGGCTAAAGAGGCCTACTCAGATTTCGTTCATTGGCATGTCCCGCTTCCGATGCCGCATTTGGAAAAAAGTGGCACCCAGCCAAGTCTGGAATGTTTTTGCGTTAACCGAATTATTTACGCCCTCAAACAATTAGCGACTAACTTTCCTTCATCTTACAAAAACGGCCAATTCTGCCGTGTTTACGCGATCATATACCAGCCTGATTTATTCGGTTCAGAAATTGGTGCTGTCTTCACTGAGGAAAAGTGGGATAGTCTGGTTAATCGAGACATTCGTTTGGAAAATTACATTGAGACTCGTGTTGCTGATTTCAACTCCAGTATTTTGACAGACAAGTATGCTTGCTTGGTTCCAATTGACATTTCTCAAGCAACTGTGAGTGAATATAGAGATAATAAGGATGGCAATGAACCGTGGCGAGGGACTTCGATCATGCTGTTCAAAGACATTTAGAGGTAAAATTCAATTGTTGAATTCGGCGCTACGCACAGTAACTCAAGCTACAATTACGAAAAAGTTGTAACAAACAAGCGATCCTTAGGTCGTTAACTGCCTTCCTTGGTTGACGGCGGTGGGTTTGCAAATCAACAAAGGTAACTACGACTATGTCCAACAATCAACAACTGGCTAAGCCAACAGAAGGCGACATTAGAAAAGCCGACCGTTTATGGTCTCGCATGGTTTTTGAAGTTAACTTGCTGACGACCCGCATGAACTGGTTGGTTTCCAGTCAGGCTTTCCTATTTGCTGCCTACTTTTTGGCCTTGGACAGAATTTCCAACGGCGTTCAATCAATCGAAGCTCTGATCTTCTTCGTACCCGTTGTTGGATTAATGATATGCTTAGTAACTGCTATGTACATGAAATCTGCCAACGTTATACTTAGTGCATGCCGTCTGGAACTCAGTAATTTAAAAGAGAGATACCCTAGCCAACTGAAAGACGAAGTCGACAGCAATGTTGCGGCGGTTGACAGTCGGCATCACGCACAGCTAGCTTCGAAAATTCTAGTGTTGATGTTCGCTCTGTTCTGGGTCGTCGCTTTCTTGTTGCTTGCTAGCCAGAAAGGTTCCTGAGCGCTCTCAATTCCTTGATAGCTTTCACCATTCCATTTGACACTTTACTTCCCGCCGCTTAATCCTAAATCCAGTACAAATTCGAATTTCAAAATAACAGGACAGGCTTTTCATGAGATATGAAGCTCCAGGTTCCTTTGAGGCTGCATCGGCATTGCTGGCGGCG